>JAFSRZ010000037.1 GCA_017445875.1 Oscillospiraceae bacterium
CCCCGGTTTCCCCCCTCTGTCGCCTGACGGCGACATCTCCCCCCAAAGGGGGGCGACAAGTTACACACCCCGGAAAACATTCCCGTTATAGATTCCCCGAACTGTGGCAGACTATCGGGCGGGGGTGGTTGCGTTGTCGAACGACAAAACGCCGGTACTCCGGCTCGAACCCGAAAAACGGCTGTGTCCGCTGTACGACCCGGCGACCATAGCGCGTTACCCGGTGGCGGAACCGGGGGAAATGGGTTTCCGGGTGCTGGACAACTTCTGTGAAGAACACATTCAATAAATGTCGAAATCCCCCTGTTCTCGGCGTGAGGACAGGGGGATTTACTGCGCCGTCATTTTCCGACTGCTTTTCCGTGTGCCGTGGGCTATAATAGCGTCACAAGGGGGCGGTTGTCACGGTTGTTTACATAGACAGTGTGTTTGTCCTCAACGCGGTCACGGACTGTCTGTTACTGCTCATCACGGCGCGGTTAGCCGGACTTTCGCCCCGTGCGGTGCCGTGTCTGATAGCGTCCTGTGCGGGCGGACTGTACGCGGCGGCGGCGTGGGTTCCCGGCTGGGGCTTTCTGTCGACCGCCCCCGTGAAATGTGCCGTCGGCGTCGGACTGTGCCTGATTGCCTTCGGACAGGAAGACAAACTGGCGCGGCTGACACTGTTATTTTTCACGGTGTCCTGCGTACTGGCGGGGGCGGTGCTGGCACTGGGCGCGACGGACGACAACGCAAGCATGTTTCTACTCGCGGCGCTGGGGGCGTGGTTTCTGCTGGCGGTATTCTTCCGGACGGCGGCGCACGGTCACGCCACCGGGAAACTGTTCCCGGTGCGGGTCTGCGTCGGCGGACGCGTCGCGGAGTTGACCGCGTTACATGACAGCGGCAACACATTGACCGACGGCGGGCAGCCGGTTTTGGTACTTTCGCCGGAAATTCTGGGACGGCTCTTTCCGGCGTTCCTGTCACGCGACGCCCTGCGGAATCCGCCGGACTTGCTGGAACCGTGCATGACATGTTTGCCGTCCCTGCGTCCACGCCTGTTGCCCTATCACGCCGTGGGCGTCCCCGCCGGACTGCTCCTGAGCGTCGAAAGCGACGGGGTCGAAATCGGCGGGACACGTTACAACGGCTTGCGTCTGGCGCTGTCGCCCACGGACTTGGGGCGCGGCTACACGGCGCTTTGGGGCGGGGAAATCATCGGAAAGGATGCGCGTTATGAGGATGTTCGAGGCAATGCGCGACATGGCGCGGCGTCTGTTCACGGGGACGGGCGCGGACATTCACTATATCGGCGGCAGTGACACCTTGCCATTGCCTTTGAGCCGGGAAAGAGAGGCGGAATTATTGGAACATGTCACAGAGGAACAAGCGCGGCAGGAACTGATTGAACACAATCTCCGGCTGGTGGTCTACATCGCCCGGCGCTTCGAGAATACCGGAATCAACATCGAGGACTTGATTTCTATCGGGACAATCGGACTGATTAAGGCGGTTGGCACCTATCGCGCCGAAAAAAATATCAAACTGGCTACGTACGCCTCCCGCTGTATCGAAAACGAAATCCTCATGTATCTGCGCAAGAACGCCTGTCGCAAGGGAGAAATTTCCTTCGACGAGCCGCTCAATACCGATTGGGACGGCAACGAGCTGTTACTGTCGGACGTTTTAGGCACGGAGGCGGATATTGTCATGAGGCCGATTGAGGAGGACGTGGACAGGGAACTATTGTTCCACGCCATCAGTCTGTTGCCGCCACGGGAACGGCAGATTATTACCATGCGGTTCGGTCTCGGCGGCGGACGGGAACGCACTCAAAAGGAAGTCGCCGACGTGCTGGGTATCTCGCAATCCTACATTTCCAGACTGGAAAAACGCATTATTTCGCGTCTGAAAAAGGAAATTTTGCGTCTTTCCTGATATTTCCCCGACGCCGGTTCCTGTCTGACGGGAACCGGCGTTTTGATGACAGTCCGGCTCGAATGGTAACAGTTTGTTTCTGGCAGATATTACAAAAGATGACAAAGAGTGACAAAATTTCCGGCGTTTTTCCATGTAAAAAACTCCCATTTTCCGCGAATTTCCGCCATTTTTGGATAACTTGTACAATATACTCAAAAATCACCGGAATTTTTCGGTCATTTTACAGACGAAACAGAGATTGACAAACGAAAACAAAACTGTTACAATCCGGTTACAAAAGTTGCAAGGGAGTTGTTTGAATGTCCAGCGGCAAACCGAAGAAAGAAGGCCTCATTTACCGGGGACACCCTCTCCGCCGCTCCGGCAACCTGATTTATTACGGCTCCATGGCCGACCCTTATATTGTCATGATGCAAGTCATGGAAACCACCCGCATGGAACCGAAAAAGCCGGACGCTTCCCTACCCCCGGATACTGACCAGTCCCTGAACATCGCCACGAAAATTTCCATTCAGCTCCAGTCCACGGAACTGGACGCCAAAGCCCGTGACCGTGTGCTGAAGAAGGGCGAGAAGGAAAATCTCTACACCGCCATGGATTTCGCCTATGTATGGCTTGACCGCGCCTTGAAGGGAAAGTAATCCCGCCGGGCGGAGAATGGGGGGTTCCACCCCGGACCCAATGACATGAAAGGATGAAACACCTTATGATACACTTTCCCTGCAAAGCGGCTCGCGTGTTCCTGATTTCCGCCGCCACCGCCGCGATGTTATCTGGATTCGCCGCCGCCGGTGAACTGGCTGTCGGCCTCGCCAAGACCACCGGAAACGCCCTGAATATGCGGGAGTACCCCACCACGGATTCCGCCGTCGTGATGAATCTGGACAAGGGTAACACCCTCGCGCTGATTGAGCGTACCGAGGACGACTGGTTCAAGGTTGCCTATGAGGGAAAGACCGGCTATGTCTCCGCGAACTATCTGCAAGAACTCGAAAACGGGGAGTTTGAGGCTCGCGCACAGGTCAACAGTGACGGCGTGTGTGTCTATTACACCCCCTCCGACGAATCGGACATTCTGAACACTATCGAAAACAAGGCCTATGTCACGGTGCTGGCCTGCTACGACGGTTGGTATCTGGTACGTTGCCAGTACGGCACGGAAGGCTACATCCGCAGTGACTACCTGAACTTGACAAGCGTCGCTTCCAGCAGAAGCACTTCCTCCACCAAGTCGGGCAACAGTTCTGTAGTATCCGTCGCCAAGCGTTATCTGGGCGTGCGTTACGTCTACGGCGGCGCGTCCTCCCGTTCCGTCGACTGCTCCGGCTTTACGATGCTGGTTATGCGTCAGTTTGGTATCAGCCTCCCGCACAGCGCCTCCGGGCAGTGGACAAGCGGCAAGGGTACCAAAATCTACAGCCGTTCCGCGCTCCGCGCCGGCGACCTCGTATTTTTCCGTGACCCGAAGGTAGCCAAGGGCAAAGCCGCTTCCCATGTCGCCATCTACATTGGCAACAACCAGTTTATTCACGCCTCCTCCTCCAGCCGCAAAGTTACCTACGGCACCCTGAACAGTTCCTATCACAGCCGCTACTACATCGGCGGTCTGCGCTTAGTGTAATATATATATGCAACGCCGTCCTGTTTGCGCGGGACGGCGCTTTTGTCTGCGGTGTTCGCTTTTGCTCTTTTCCGCTCTGGACACCGTTTATTAGGAGAGATTGCGTAACCGTTCCTCATAGCTCGCGGGGCTGTCCGTGCGGGAAAACAGTCCGGCAAAAGCTGATTGCACATTTTTTACGCCCGTCTTAAATTTCCATTGTAACCTATAACACAAAAACGCCCCCTCCCGTCGCCGGGGAGAGGGCGGAACCGTTATCAGGCGCGGACACCGGAACCGTTATCAGGCGCGGACAGCGGAAGCGTGTTCAGAGCGGAGCGTGAAGCGCCCGACCAAATCTTTCAGGACGTTGGCCTGTCCGGACAGTTCCTCACTGGCGGCGGCGGACTGTTCCGCGGTGGCGCTGTTGGTCTGCACGACGCTGGAAATCTGGTCAATGCCCGTGCTGACCTGTTGCACGTCCTTGGACTGCACATCGGTTGCCTGCGAGATACGCGTTACGGCGTCCATGACCTTCTGGGCGCGGATGACCACTTCTTTTAAGGATTCGTCGGTCTCGACGGAGAGACGGCTGCCCTCGTTGACGGCCTTGACGGTTTCCTCAATGAGTGTCGCCGTACTCTTGGACGCCTCCTGTGACTTGGTGGCGAGGTTGCGGACTTCATCGGCGACAACCGCGAATCCCTTACCGGCGGCACCGGCGCGGGCGGCCTCTACCGCCGCGTTCAGGGCAAGAATGTTCGTCTGGAACGCGATATCCTCAATGGTCTTGATAACTTTGCTGATTTCGAGTGATTTTTCCTCAATGGCCTTCATAGCGCCCATTAAGTCCGCCATATGGTGGGAACAAATGGCAATCTGGTCATGGGAGGCCTGATTGTCTACCTTGGCGTTCTGGGCGTGGAGGGCGGTTTCGTCGACGGCGCGGGAAATGCCGCTGATAGTCGTGGCGAGTTCGGAGACGCTGGACGCCTGTTGTGTCGCGCCCTGTGCCATCGCCTGCGCGCTGGCGGAAATCTGTTCGCCGCCGCTGTTGACTTGGTCGGCGGAGATGTCAATCTGGAAGAGGGTTTCGCTGACGGCGCGGCTGAGTTTCGTCATGGCCTCCTGAATGCGGGAGAACGAGCCGAGATACATATCCTCATTGCGACTGCGGATGTTGAAGTCACCCTCGCCCATGGCTTTCAACTGCATTTCAATGTCGGTGATGATTTCTTTCAAAGTGGCGGTGAGGTTGCGCATATTGTCGGCGAGGTGTCCGAGGGCGTCCTTGCCGGTGTAGCGGATGACGGACTCAAAGTCGCCCTTGGAGACGGCAAGCGTGACTTCCTGCATTTCGTTGACGGGCGTTGTAATGCCTCTGGCAATCGAAAGGGCGAGGAAGATACTGACAATGGCGCTTAAAATCATCATGACGACTACGGTGACATTGGCGATAGTCGTGGAAGCGACGCTGGCGCTTACTTTGTCCACGGCACGGGCGTCGGCCTCCTTGCCGATGGTGTCGAACAGGTCGCGCAGTTCGTTGGCGAGGGGCTGATAGGTGTCGCGGAGGTAAAGGTAGCCGTTGTCGAGGTCGCCGCGCTCGGCGTAGACGTAGAGATTGTTAATCATAGGCGTGACTTGTGTCAACAGAGTGTCAAGCCGATTCAAATTGGACTGGTCGCCGATATAGGTATGGTCGAGCGCCTCAACGGCCTCCTGAAAGACGATGTACTCATCCTTGGCGGCTTGGATGTACTCGGCGGAGCGGCGGGGGTCGGATTCAACGGTCGTTTGCAGAAGATTGGCACGCAGAGCGCCTAATGCTCGCTTGCCCTTCCACGAGTTGACAACGGCCTGATGGGTGGTGTCGTGGAACTCGGTCAGCGTGTCGCCCAGACGCGTGAGCATGACGATGGAGACGATTCCGGTGACGACCATAAAGGCAACCACAATCAGGAACGCCACAATCAGACGAGCCTTGATTTCCAGATTTTTCATCT
Organism: Oscillospiraceae bacterium; assembly: GCA_017445875.1. Taxonomy (GTDB): domain Bacteria; phylum Bacillota; class Clostridia; order Oscillospirales; family Oscillospiraceae; genus Oscillibacter. The sequence continues at coordinate 5,530 of JAFSRZ010000037.1, forward strand.
GCTTTTCTCTCCTTTACGTTGATAAAATGCGGCCTCTCCCGAAAATGACCGGGTTCGACTGTTATTCGCCATTATACCGTATTTCGGGTGCAAGGTCAATCCCGAATTTCAAAGCCTGTCCCGCGAAGACACGGAACAGGCTATACTTCATGGGACGGAACCCGCGAACCAGTCAAGGGCGAAGCGTAACAGTCGGGGCGTGGCGTACAGGTCAAGCGCCGCGCCCGCCGACAGAATCAGCGTACAGAGTGCCACGCACATCCGGCGCTCCGGACACCGTTCCCGGCGTCCGGCGGCGAGGCGTGACAGCCATCCGGCGCGGCGCATGGACGAGAGCGACAGCAGAATGAAACACGGCATAGTAATTACGGCGCGGATTCCGAGTGCCGCCGCGCTCAGCGCGACGCCCTCCCAGCCCAGCGACGCCGCGAAACATCCCACCGAGAACGAGAGCAGAAACCCGAATGCCGCCGCGGTCAGATAGACCAGTGTCACGCCCAGCGATGTAAAGCCCCACAAAAACACGAGTACGGGGGCGCGGAACCACGTCACGAGCGTGGAGAGTGCCAACGGCGCGGTAATTTGTGACGCGTCGCGGTTGCGGTAGTAGTCGGCGAGGGAGCGGCGCAGTTCGGGGGCGGCGGCGTCGGGGAGGCCGAAGGCCAGAGCCTGTCCGGCGGCGGCTCCGGCGAGGAAGCAGAGCGACAGACACAGTACCGCCCGTCCGGCGTGAAATTTTCTGTCCAACGGCAATCACCTCTCCGGCATTCTATGCCCCGGACAGGCCGTTTATGTGGACACACCGTTTAGGAAGGGAAAATTCTTAATCCTTGACTCGGATTGGTAGAAAAAGGAAATTCTGGCAATTTAACTAAATTACATATTATATTTTTTGGAATTTTATATTAAAACATCAATTTACGAACGCTTGACAAATATACATTTTGAATATATAATTTGTAGCTAAAGAAAGGATGTGGTTGTGTGGCAAAAAGCATTGAGGAGCGTCTGTCTGCGTTGGAGAATCAGGTTGGTGGACTGACTGAACGCCATATCATTGAAGACCTCCGGGAAAAGCGCTATGACGGAAGCGACAAGCCCCGTTATTCCTACGCTGACATTGCAAAGAAAAATAACGTTCCTACAAGCCGTGTTCAGGATATTGCGAAAAGGAACGGCTTGGAGCGGAGAGGAAGCAGAAATAACACTGGCATTGGCGCTTTTAACTGGAAGCAATAAAATCCAATGTCAAAACACCCCGTGCGCTTATTGCGTACGGGGCGTTTTGTTATCGCTTGTAGCTGTCTTTCAGGGACACACTCCGGTTAAACACGAGGTGTCCGGGGCGGGAATCCCTGTTATCGAGGCAGAAGTAGCCCAGCCGCATAAACTGGAAATTTGCCGGGGCAACGGCGTCTTTGAGCGTCGATTCCACCTTGCAACCCGTCAGAATTTCGAGGGAAGCGGGGTTCAGACACTCCATGAAGTCTTTCCCGGCGTCGTCGGGTGACGCGTCCGAGAAGAGATTGTCGTACAGTCTGACTTCGGCGTCGAGTGCGGTTCCGGCGTCTACCCAGTGAATGGTAGCGCCTTTGACTTTACGCCCGTCGGCGGGGTCGCCGCCACGGCTTTCGGGGTCGTACTCGCACAGTACCGCCGTCAAATTCCCGTCGGCGTCGTGTTCGCAACCCGTACAGCGTACCAAGTACGCGCCTTTCAAACGGCACTCTATCCCTCCCGGACAGAGACGCTTATATTTCGGCGCGGACTTTTCCAAAAAGTCGTCGGCCTCAATCCAGAGTTCCCGCGAAAACGTCACTTCCCGCGTACCCGCCGCCGGGTCTGTCGGATTGTTTTCCACGGTCACGCTCTCGCGCTGTCCCTCCGGATAGTTCGTGATAATCAGTTTCACGGGGTGCAGTACCGCCATGACGCGTTCCGCCGTCAAATTCAAGTCCTCGCGGAGACAGTGTTCCAGAAAGCCGTATTCGACGGTGCTTGGCACCTTTGCGACGCCGACGCGCTCACAGAAATTCCGGATAGCGCGGGGCGTGTAACCTCTCCGGCGCAGTCCGCAGAGTGTGGGCATACGGGGGTCGTCCCAGCCGGACACCTGTCCGCCCTCGACTAACGCCCGGAGTTTGCGCTTGCTCAACACGGTGTGGTCAATGCCCAGCCGTGCGAACTCAATTTGACGCGGTTTCGATGGCAAGTCGCAGTTGTCGACAACCCAGTCATACAGCGGCCTGTGGTTTTCGTACTCCAAGGAGCAGAGACTGTGTGTAATGCCCTCCAAGGCGTCCTGTATCGGGTGCGCGAAATCGTACATGGGATAAATGCACCATTTGTCCCCCTGCCGGTGATGGTCGATGTGGCGGATACGGTAAAATACCGGGTCACGCATGTTAAAATTACCGCTGGCAAGGTCGATTTTAGCGCGTAACGTCATAGCGCCGTCGGGGAACTCTCCCGCCCGCATGCGCCGGAACAAGTCCAAACTCTCCTCAATGGGGCGGTCTCTCCACGGACTTCTTGCGGGTACGCCCACACTCCCGCGATACTCTTTGAACTGTTCGGGGGTGAGTTCGCAGACGTAGGCGAGGCCTTTCTTTATCAGAATTTCGGCCTGCCGGTAATCCTCCTCGAAGTAGTCGGAACCGTAAAAGAAGCGGTCGCCCCAGTCGAAGCCCAGCCAGTGAATGTCCTCCTGAATGGCCTCCACGAACTCGACATCTTCCTTTGTGGGGTTGGTATCGTCCATGCGCAGATTGCAGAGGCCGTCGAACTTCTCCGCCGTGCTGAAGTTGATTACCAGTGCCTTACAGTGTCCAATGTGCAGATACCCGTTGGGTTCGGGCGGGAAACGCGTGTGGACAGTCATTCCGGCGAAGCGTCCGCCCGGCGCGATATCCTCCTCAATGAACGTGTGGATAAAGTTCCGGCTTGTCTCCGGTTCCCCGGCGACATTTTTTATCTCGTCAGCCATGTATTACGCCTCCTGTCGATATTATATAGCGGCCAGCCAGTCCTCGGCGACATCCCACGCCGTGACGGGCGTCACCAGTCCGCGGCACATCATGCCCAGCAGTTCCGACACCCGGAAGCGCGACACGGACAACGCCGGAATTAATACCTGTTCGCCGCCGGATTCCACTAAGATACCGTACTCTCCTCTGTCGGCGTCGGGCGTCCCCGTGACAAGGGAATACTGTACCGTATTGTCCCCCAGCGCCGCCGAATCGAAAAAGAACTTCCTCATATATGCTCCCTCCTGAACTTTACTGCAACAGGGGACAAACCCGCGTTTTCCTTCACGCGGTCTCCCATTGTCCCGCTGTCGCTATACGCGTACTACCTCATAAAACCGCTCCCGACCGTAGAGCAGATTTAAGGCCTCTAAAAGCGCGTGTGTGCCGAGTTTCTCCGGAAGCGCAAGGCGTTTCAGCAATGCCCGACGCCGTTCGGCGCTGTCGAGTGCGCCACTTAATCCGCACTCCACAAAATCCGCCATGGTAATGGGTTCCCCGTCCGGCACGTTCTCCGGGGAATCGTCCAGAAATGTGGCACCGGCGCGGCGGAGAGCGTCCAGCAGAATTTCGGGGCGCATGCCCTCGACGCCTAATTTACGTTCTTTACTGGGCGCGTGTTTACGGCGCTCCTTGCCGGAGATGTCCGGGATATAGGCGTGTTTGACCTGTCCGGGCGGCAACGCGCCCTTGAGAAAGTTCCGCAACACGAACCCCGCGCCGTCGCTGTCCGTGAGGACAATCAAGCCGCGTTTTTCGGCTAACTGTCGGAGAAACGAGAGCTTTTCGCGGTCATGGAACGCCGCGAAACCCTCCAATGTCACGATAGACGCTTCCACGACTTGTGACAGCGTGTTTTTGTCATACTTGCCCTCCACGACAATGACTTCCGCCACGCGGCGCATACTCCCACTTCCTAACGGTATTGGATTTTGTCCGGCTGCATGCTGAGGCGGACTAATAAGAATTTGAGTTCCTCCACGGGGTCAATACCGCGTTCGGACTTCATGCGGCGGTCGAGTGTCTCACACTGCCGGACAGCCCACGCACACCACGCTGTAGTTGTCCGACGCGCCGCCGCAAGCGCTAATTTCGCCGGATAGCCGGACTTCATGTTCCAGATATCCATAAGCCAGTCCTGACTTTTGCCGTAGTCGAGGGCGAGACGGGCGGTGTAAAGGCGTCGCAACTCCTTGCCAAGCGCCCCGGAAATCATATAGGGAACGGTCTGCATTTTGATTAAGTCGCCGAGAACGGCGGCGGCGTCGTCATAGTTGCCCGCCGAGACGGCGTTGGAAAGGTCGAACGCCTGTCGGGACAGCACCGGGTCGGCGATATCGTCAATGTCGCGGCGGGTGACATTCGCGCCGCTGACGTAGTCCGAAATTTTGCCGATTTCCTGTAGCAGTCCGTCCATGAGGTTCCCGCAGGTGAAAACAAGGTATTCCGCCGTTCGGCGGTCGATGGATTTCCCGCGCTGTCGAAACTGTCCGGCTATCCAGTCCAGAAGTTCCGCCTGTCCGAGCGGCACGAAGTCCAATACTTGCGCGTAAGTGTCGAGAGCCTTTTTCAAGTCGCGTACGGCGCTTGACGCTGTTTTTTTGGTATCGGTATCGGAATCGGATTCGGCGTCTTTCTGCCGCGTCAGGCGGTAGGGGACAGTATCGTAGTGGAACACGACGCAACACCATTCCGGCACGTCGGTCAAAAACGTACACAGCGCGGCGCGTTGCGCGTCCGACAAGCGCGACATGTCGTAGTCGGTGACGACAATCATTGTCCGGTCTGACATCATGGGCATGGCCTCGGCGGTCTCGGCGAGTTCGCGCACGTCCAGCCCCGCGCCGTCGAGACGGTGGTAGTTGAACGCCGAAAATGTCTCCGGCACGAGTAATTTCCGCAGTTCGGCAAGGCGGAAATCCCGAAGCCACGTCTCTTCCCCGTGGAAAACGTACACGCGCCCGACGGCGTTGGGGTCTCCCGACGCCAGCGCCGCGAGGAAATTCCGCATGGTATCCGCTTTTTTGTCAGTTTTCGGTTTTCGTGACGTTTTCGGCGGCATAAGTCCTCCTATGGCGACGGGCGGCTTGGATTCATACATAGATGGATGGTACCGTCAAGGTCTGTCCGGTAGACGGCGCAGTGATGTTCCGAAAGCCGTTGCAGAGTTTCGGGCGCGGGGTGTCCGTAACTGTTACTGCCCACGCTGACACAGGCCGTTTCGGGCGTCAGCGCCGAAAGCAACTCGTCCGACGTGGAATATTTGGAACCGTGGTGTCCCACGATGTAGGCCTCTAAATCGGGTATCGTGTAACGGTGTAACAAGACCCGTTCGGCGTCCTGACCCATGTCGCCGGTGATAAGTAAATCCGTGTCCCCGGCGGACGCCAGTATGGACAGGCCAAGGTCATTGCTTCCGGCAACGCCCACGGGCGGGAAAAGTACCAGTTGCCCGACGCCGAACCCCGCCGCCGTGCGTTCCCGTACAATATGCACGGGTATCCGGTAACGTTCGGCGAGTGCCGCGATATCGTCGGGCGGCGCGTCCGGGACATACAACGCTTTCACGTCCAGCCGCGCCAGCAATGTTTCGACGCCGTTTACATGGTCGCTGTCAAAGTGCGTCAGTATGAGCGCGTCGAGACGCTGACACCCCATACTGAGCAACATTTGTCCGGCGACGGTGCCGGGGTCTTTCCAGCGGTTGGAGCTTCCGCAGTCGACAAGCGCGAAGCGTCCGCGTGAGGCTAACACGATACTTTGTCCCTGTCCGACATCCAGCGCGAGGGCGTCCATATTACTGTGATACAGGGACTGTCCAAGTTGGAGCGTGACAACGAGTGTCGCGCACGACAGAAGCGCCGACAACACATATAACCGGACGCCGGAACGCTTCAAAATCCGGGCGGACGCGAACAGCAGATAGACATAGACAAGCCAGTATTTCAGGAACGGATTAGCGAAGTAGACCGCGTGAAGCGGGACTTTCGCCAGAAAATGGGAACACAGCAGAATATAGCGAATGGGCAAAGCGGGAAGCCACGCCAGCGCCGCCGCGAGGGGCGTACAGACGAACGACAGCGCCGTGACGGACATTCCGGAGACAAACGCCGCGCCGACCGCCCACAGGCACAGCAGATTACTCAACGGCATAATGAGCGCCAGCGTGCCGAAGTAGACAGCGGACAACGGCGCGGTAAAGGCAATCACGCCTATGGACGCCGCAAACGAGGCCGCGACGATGTTTCGGACACGTTGCGACGTGTCGCCGCGCAGGACGTTGTAGAGTTTGGGCGTCAGCGACAGCAGACCCGCCACGCAGGCAAAGGACAGTTGCAGACTGACAGACGCCGCCGCAAACGGGTTTTGCAGGAGAATCAGGAAGAGCGCGACACACAGCGCGGTAGGCGAATCGCGTTCGCGCCGGACAAGCGGCGCTATCAGGAGCAGGGACAGCATAATACAGGCGCGTATGACGGAAGGTTTCGCGCCTGTCAGCGGGGCGTAGAAAACAAGCGTGAGGATTTCGACGGCGGCGGCTGTCACGCGGGAACGGTTCCGCAACAGGAAGCCCATTAAGGCTATCAGAAATCCGCAGTGCATGCCCGACACCGCCAGCACGTGAGACAGTCCGGTTTCGGAGATATCCGCGGCGGGCGACACGGCAAGCCCTGTCCGGTCGCCGGTCAGCAGAGCCGACAGAAACGGCGCGACATCGCCGGGGAACAGTGTCCGTATTTGTTGGCGCATGGCCTGACCCGTGCGGACAGGCCACCAGCGCACGGAGTGCATGTCCGCGCCGTCCTCCGCGACACCGGTGCCGCGTCCGTAAGCCAGCGCAAAGACGCCTCTTGACGTAAACGCGGTAATGTCGTTTTCCCGGATGTGGCGGGCGTCCTCGAAGCGTACCGTATCCCGGAGCGTCATACCCGGACGCAGTTCCAACAGGTTACTTTTGCCGTAGTAGACCGCCTGTCCGGGAACGCCGTCTATCTTCACGGACACTCTCGCGCCCCATGTCGTCGACTCGGCGTAGTCGCAAAGCGTCATGGACACGGCCTGTTGTGTGCTGTAGAGGCCGGACAGGGCGTCGACCGTCTGTCGCAGATAGAGCCAGTCGTAGCCGAACGCCAAGGAAAGCCCGGTTCCGATGAGCAGGACACGCTTTCCGGTGTCGCCGGGGAACAGGAAGCGCGTACAGGCCAGTACAAATCCCGCCACGGCGCAGGATAACAAAAGCCGTTGCGGAATCCAATACTGTGCCAGAAAGATTCCGGCGGAGAACGCCCCGCAGAATAACGCCAAAACTCTCATATGTCCCACCAATGGAATGTCAAAAATTACCGGAAAGCGCCGGAACGGCGTGGAATCGTGTCCCAAAGGCGCTTCCATTGTACACGCTATCGGCATGCGTGTCAAGGCGGAAAATTGCGAAACCTCCCCCGCGCAAATACTCCTTGCAAATCTGCAAATTTGCGGATTTGTAGATTTTTGACACGGGGCAGAGGGGCGCTACCCGGAGAGTTTCACGACGACCACGCCGTCAATCATGCGCACGCTTCCCGCCGCCGGGAACGCCGGCATAGCTTTCGCCAGTTCCGAACGCGTCACGCCCGATTCCGTGTCCCAGTTCAGGGGATATTGCAAGTAGTTTGTGAGATAGCGCCCGAAATTGTAGGTTGCGGCGCGGGTGTGCCATAGGCCGGTCTGCGTCTGGAAGTCTCCGAAGGCGTCCAAGGGAACGTCAAGCGGTTCGTTATCGTCGAGGCGTCCGGCGAAGGCCACGCGGGTTTCGCCGGGGACGTAGCCCGGCAAAGCCTCAATGCGGTCGACGATACGCGCCGCTAACAGGAGCGTAGACGTTTTTTCGAGTTCTTTCTTCATATAGGCCTGATTCGCGTACACGACATGGTGCCAGAGCAACAGCGACAGCAAAACGCATACTGTGACACGTTCGGCGGACGCGATACGGCGCGGGGTGCGTCCGGGGGGCATGTCGAGCAGGGACAGCGGCAGGATATAGAACAGTTCGCGGGCGTAGGCGGTCAAATCGTGTGCCTCTCCGGGCATGACGAACGCGACGGAGTAGAGCGCGGCGGGCAGGAGTGCCGCGAGGACAAGTAACAGAATCCGGTTCGGCACCGGGACACGTCCGTTAGAGAGTCCGCGGAGCAGTCGCCAGAACAACAGCGCCAGCAGGAAGCCGTGTACAATCGGGCGCACGGCACCGAGTACGACGCCCGGACGGAACAGAAAGCCGAAAAAGGATGTGTTCGCCGCTATGAAACGTTCCAGCGCGCCGAAGTCGCGGAACGATACCACGTCGCGGGTCTGCGGGACGTGTACGAGTACGCGGAGGAGTGTCCAGAGGCCGTAATAGAGCAGGTACGAGACGGTCATCAGTGTAAGCGCCGTGATTCCGCGTACAAGGACTGTCCGGAAGCGCCGCCCGTCGGAGGCGTCGCGGATGAGCGACAGCAGACACAGTACCGCCGTGACCGTGGCGTAGGGCTGGTAAATCGACAGCGACGCCAACAGCGGCAGTACACCGAGTAACGCGAGGCGTCCGCCGCGCAGAAACAGAAATGCCGCCGTTGTCGCGCACAACAGCGCGAAGGCGTATTCATCCATGCAGTAGACGTACGTCGCGCCGGTGAGGCTGATAGAAATGTTTGTGCAGAGCAGTCCGCAGGCCAGACCGACGCCGGAGGGCGTCTGGATAGCGAGCAGGTCTGTCACGACAATTCCGGTCAAGCCCATCCAGAGCGTGAACAGAAGCCCGATAAGCCACGGCGCGGCAACCTGTCCTTTACAGGCCTCGTAGACCGGAATCAGGAAGCGCCCGATTCCGGTGTAGAATTGGAAGCCAAATTCCGTATAGTTGAAGTACGACACGGAGTCATGGGAAAAAAACTCGTTGGTGAACAGAAACCCGTGCGCGGCGACAGTACACAGCGCGGCGGAGAAAAACGCGGTCATCCGGCGCTGATTGAGCGTTTGGGACATTCGCCGGGGTACGGAATCAGTACCACCCGGCGGGAGTGGTGTTCGTTTTTCTGACATGGGATATCTCCTGTCACAGAAGAAGCGCGGGAACCGTTCCCGCGCTTCCGGCTGGTGATTGTGTTATTCGTCGACGAAAACTTGCAGTGTCACGGTGAGTTCGCGGCTTGGGACAGTCAGGTAACTGCCCTTGTAGTACATGGCGCTGGACGCGCCGCCGTCCAAGTTGAACGCGTCGACACATCCCGCGGCAAGCGCCAGTTCCCGCATTTGCTGAATCGTCGCCCCGGCGGGGACGGAAATCAGTAACAGTTTCCCGTCACTGTTGACGCCAATGGCGGTACGCGACGAGGACGCGGTAGTGAAGCGGGATTCCGTGAAGCCGTTTTCCAGCGTGGTGACAAGTTCGCCGTCCTTGACGAGCCGTGGCGCGCCGGATACCATTTGCCGCACGTCGTCAAGTACAAAGCCCTCTTCGTCGGCGACGCGTAAATAGTATTCCATGGAAATCGGGGAACCCTTCTGCGGAATGTGGAAGTAGGACGCGGAGGAGTAGCCGCCGCCCATGTAGACGACATATCCCTGTGGCGGAATCTTAATCGCCGCCCCCGCGCTCACGGAGTAAAATTCCGTAATGGTGCCTTCGTCGGCGGTCAACGCCCAGCCGCCGTTGGTCATAATGACCTGTTCGCCGTAGGCGGGCGTATAGAGGACAGAGGCGTTATCGTCCTGTTCGGGGGTGTTGATTTCGTACACAGACCACTCGTTGTCGCCGGAGGTCAGACGCGTAAACACGGCGGGGCGTCCGACATAAATGGTACCGTCATTCGTAAAGCCAATGGACGACAGACCGGAGTTGCCGTACAGAAACACGCCGTCCGACATGACATGACCTATCGGGGCTTGGAACTTGCTGTACGAGTTGAAGAAATTCCCGTTGACCGCCGCGACAGCACCGCCCGAATTTTGTACAATTTTCGTGAATGAGGCCGTGTGTCCGAGTTGATTGTCAACGAGTGCCGTTTTCACGCGGACTTTCGGATTTTTGGTGTTGACGGTCAGAACATGCGCCGTGACGAGGCCTTCCGAGGTGTGGACGCTTTTCTTTTCATAGTCAATGGTGGATTCGGCGTCGGCGGGAGGTTCCCACGGCATGGCGGGGAGCGCGGCCTGTACGCCGCCCGGCAGGACACCCGCGTTACGGCCTTCCTCCGCCGTAAAGACGCCCTTTTCAAGCAGGAACTGCGCCAGCGTGATTTCTCCGCCCTTCATCGGACATGTCAGCGCGTGATAGCTCAAATCCACCATGTCGCCGCGGTTCAGGCCGTTGGCCTCCATGGACGCGGCGTCCGAGTCCGTCAGAATGCCCAGCGAGGCGGCAAAGGAAACAATATTCCCCCACGTATAATCGCCATCGGCCTCACTGTAGCCCATGGCGCGGAGCAGGAACGCAAGATAGGCATTCGCGGAGAGTGTCGCGCCGGGCGTGAACGTGGAACTGCTGGTGCCTTTTGTGACGCCGCGACGGTAGGCGTAGGAAACATAGGCTTCACCCTCCCCGGAGACATCGGTAAAGGGAGAATCAATCGGGGAGGAAAGGGCTTCTTCCTCTTCTCCAAGGAAACGAATCATCATAATGAGACCCTGTAAGCGGGTGGGGGTACGGTCAAGACTGTAAATCGGGGAACCGTCCTCATTTGTCCCGGTACCCCGGAACAGGTGCAGAGCGTAGAGTTTGTCGGCGTGCGCGGTGGAATCGGCGTCGGAACCCGTGCCGAGCGCACAGGTCAGGCAGAACAGGATACACAGAACCAACGCCGTACAGAGACGGAGCGTTTTTTTCAATTGGCATACCACCTTTCTGGAAAAATTTTGAATTTCGGAGAAATAGAAAGAAGCCGCATTCAAAGCGGCTTCATTATAACAAAGTCCATGGGCAATTGCAAGCGTTTTTCCGTCATTTGGACGAAAAACCACAAACTGAAAATTTCCTTTTTGTGGGATTTTCAGCGCGTACCGTGGAATTTTTGTCATGAATTGGAAGATTTCCGTTCGGCGGCCTCCATGGCGGCGCGGACTGCCCCTGTCGGCGCGGGACGGTTGTTTTTCGCAATCAGTTCGGCAATACGGATTTTCGCGGCCTCCAACTCCTCCCGGAACATCGACGCCGAAACCCGTAAAGCCCCGTGACCGAGTATGATTAACTGTTCGGAACCGTCGGAAGTCGCCACGCGTACGCGGTGTTCCTTCGCTATTTCGTACGTCGCCCGCTCAATATAGGTGTCGGCGGTTTCGGCCTCCTTGGTGTAGACAACGTGGATATTGTGGTAACGCTCATGGGAACCGGGATTCCCGCGTACCTTGTAGGCGTCAAAGACGACAATCACCACGCAGTCCCGCATGGACTGATAGTCACAGAGCAGGTCACAGAGAATTTTTCGTGCGGCGTCCAAATTTTCCAGCGCCACGGCCTTGAGGTCGTCCCACGCGAAAATGAGGTTGTAGCCGTCCGCGAGCAGATATTCAGGCCCCGACGGCTGACGCGGTACCCGGACACGTTCGGACGGTTCGCGGCGCGCTTCCCGGATTTGCGCTTCCCGCCTCCGCTTGACGGGGCCATAGGTACGCTCGAAAATGGCCTGTAGTTCCTTGTCCTGTACGGCACCAAACGGCGCGGAATTTTGTACGGCACTCCCGGACAACGCGGAATCTTGTACGACACGCCCGGACGGCGCGGAATTTTGTATGACACGCCCGGACGGCGCGGAACGCGTCACGGACACGCTTTCCGTACTCGTTGCCGATTCCGGACGCCAGCCGCTTTCGACATGTGCCATGTCCGGGACAAGATTCCACGGCACGACGTACCCCGCGCCGTGTGCGCAGAATACCGACCCGGACGGATTGTCAGTATCATGTTCAGGCTCGTAGCCGGTACGCGCCACAATTTCCGCCTGATTCGCGCAGGGGCGGAACGTCGACACCTGACAGGAAAAATGTCCGAGACCGTGCGAGTACGCGGCGACTTCTCTGCCGTAGTCTTTGAGCGCGGCGGCGGGCGCGGAACCTGTCAGAATTACAGAATCCGCGAATGTCTCCGGGGCGTCGGTGTCGCCGCCCATGCGGCGAATGTCGTTGAGGGCGCGTCCGGTCTGCGCGGACGGGATTTCCAGCCGGAAACTATACCACGGTTCCAGCAGGACACTTTCCGCCGACATGAGGCCTTGCCGGACAGCGCGGTAAACCGCTTCCCGGAAATCTCCGCCCTCTGTATGCTTCTCGTGGGCGCGGCCGGACAGCAGAGTAAAGCGGATATCCGTCACGGGTGAACCCGTCAGGACGCCGATATGTTCGCGTTCCGCCAAGTGCGTCAGAATGAGGCGTTGCCAGTTGCGCGACAGCGTATCTTCCGAACACGCCGACGCGTAACGGATACCGCTTCCGGGCGGGAGCGGTTCCAATAACAAGTGTACTTCCGCGTAATGCCGGAGCGGTTCAAAGTGTCCGACGCCCTCCACGGGCGCGGCGATTGTTTCACGGTACACGACCGCGCCGGAGCCGAAGTCCACCGCTAACTTGAAGCGGTCAAGCAACACGCGTTTCAGAACTTCCGCCTGAATTTCGCCCATGAGGCGGACATGTAGCGCGTCGTCCTGTACGACGCGAAGCGCGGGGTCCTCTTCTTCCAGTTGCCGCAGGGCGACAAGAACCGTGTGCGGGTCAGTCCCCGGCGGAATCAGTACCTGATAGCGGAACACCGGTTCCAGCAAAAACGCGGTTTTGTCGCGCTCGACGCCGAGACCGTCCCCGGCGCGGGTACGCGTCAAGCCCGTGACGGCACAAATACTCCCCGCCGACGCTTCCTTGACCGTCTGATATTTCGTGCCTGTGTAAACGCGGATTTGGTCTATTTTTTCGTCGCCGGTGCCTTCCGGCGAATTGTCGGGGGCGTTTGTCAAGCGCGCTTTCGCGTGAAGCGTCCCGCCCGTGACTTTCAACCATGTCAGACGGTTTCCGCGCCCGTCGCGGCTGATTTTGAACACCCGCGCCCCAAATTCCGGCGCGTACGCCGTCTCCGGCGACAGTCGGGAGAGCGTGTCCAAGAATGTGTCAACGCCCGTTTCTTTCAGCGCCGAGCCGAAACAGCACGGGAACAGTTTCCGCGCCGCAATCAGGGCGCGGTATTCGCCGTCCGTGACGCTTCCGCATTCAAGGTAACGTTCCAGCAAAGTTTCGTCACACAGCGCGGCCTCCTCCGCGACAGTCGCCGCGTCGGCGCTGAAATCCGTACAGCCGCCGTCTAACTTCTCTTTGAGTTGCCGCATGAGTTCGGCGCGTTCAAGTCCCGGCAAATCCGTTTTGTTCACGAACACAAACACCGGCACTTGAAAGCGTTCCAGCAGTCGCCACAGTGTCAGCGTGTGCGCCTGTACGCCGTCCGTGGAACTGATGACCAGTACCGCGCAGTCCAGCACACTTAGGACGCGTTCCGCCTCCGACGAAAAGTCGACATGTCCGGGCGTGTCAAGCAGGAACACTTCCCTGTCCCCGGCCTCAAAGACCGTCGATTTCGCGTAAATCGTAATGCCGCGTTCCCGTTCCAGCGGATTTGTGTCGAAATAGGCGTCCCCGTGGTCGACGCGTCCGGGTTCGCGTACAACCCCGCTTGCGTGCAGAATCGCTTCCGAAAGCGTAGTCTTGCCCGCGTCCACGTGCGCCAGTATGCCGAGTACAAGTGATTTCATCGTCTTTCTCCATGGAAAATCAGCGACAGGAGCGCGTAAAAAATCGGCTGATGGAACAGGTACACCCACAGGGAACAGCGTCCCATAGCAGTCAACAGAGGCAGTCGGACAGACAATAGCGCGGAATCTCTCCGCGTGATGTCGTACAGCCAGAACCCGCACCAGAACAGAAACAGCCACGGCAGAAGCGGGAAATAGTCCGTCGAGAAGAAGTCACGCGGCGGAAAGCCGAAACAGGCCGTGAAATCGTTCCTGTAGAGTATCGCGGGGAACAGTCCGTACGGAACACGGTAGCACAGCAGAAAGAGCGCGAATGCGGCGGACAGTCCAAGCGCGGCGGGGACACGTGTCAGATACCGCCGCAAAAGCGCCGTCACGAGCATGGACGCGCCCAGCAAAGACAGTATCCCGAAGAAGACACGGTTTCCGGGCAGAAACAGAATGGTTACGGCGGAAATCAGCGCCCCGGCGGCAAATACAGTCACACCGCGCCGGAACGGGTGTTTTCCGAGCCGGAAACAGTACCCGGACAGCAGAATGAACGTCCAGCAAATGCTTTGTTGCCACAGAAACGCCCCGCGTGAGCGATACCATGACCAGTCCGCGCCGAATAGATAAACCATGTCCCAACAGGCATGATAAAGAATCATGCTGACAAGCGTCAGGCCGCGCAGAGTGTCGAGGCCGTCAAGACGGGAAGCAGTTTTCAACAACGCCACTTCCTTTCGTGGGGGTCATTCCAATTCCAAGTCCGACAGGCGGTAGGCCAGCAGAATCAGACTGAACATCGCGGCGCGGGCGGCTTCCGCGTTCCGGTTCCGAATGTGCCGCACAATCTCGCGGTAGTCGCGCAGAAAGACGCCTGTCCGTTCCCGTGAGGGACTGTTGTACTCCTGTATGGAGTGCTGAAGCACCGGCATGAGCTGTCCGAACAGCGGATTGTGTCCGGCGGAGGCGATTGTACAGTGAAAGTCGCGTTCGGCCTGTACCACGGACTGTCCCTGTACGGACAGTTTCTCCATCTGTTCCAAAAGGGCGTCCATGTGCTGTAACTCCTGTTCGTCGGCGCGACGTGCGGCGTAGTAGGCGGCGGCGGGTTCCAGCGCAAGCCGGAACTCCATCAGGTCACGGGCGGACGCGTCGGTTAATTCCCGCTCTCCGGTGCAGGGGTCGGCGCGGAGCGCGGGGTCGTTGGAGATAACGTATGTCCCGCGCCCGCGACGGATTTCGACTAATCCGCGGGTGCAGAGTACCCGGATTGCCTCCCGGAGCGTAATTCGACTGATACCGAGTTCTTCTGATAAATCCATCTCGTTGGGGAGTTTGTCGCCGGGGTGGAAGCGGTGCTGTATGAAAATCATGTCCATGATTTCGTTAGCGGCCTGTTCCGACAGGGGAGAGGATGAGGTTTTCATAAAGGCAATTCCTCCATCATTTCTGGTGCAAAATTTTCCCCAGAACTTTCATGAGTTTTTCAATGTCAATGGGTTTGGCTACATGCCCGTTCATACCGGCGTCGTAGGCGGCTTTCTTGTCCTCGTCGAAGGCGTTGGCGGTCATGGCGACAATCGGAATTGTGGCGTTGGGACTGTCCGACGCCCGGATTGTCCGCGCCGCCTCGTAACCGTTCATGACGGGCATTTGAATGTCCATAAGCACCGCGTCATAGTAGCTGGGGGCGGCGTTCGTGACTTTCTCCACGGCCTCCGTACCGTCGCGGGCTTCCTCCACTTCAAAACCATTCATTTCCAGCACGGCGACGGCTATTTCACGGTTCATCTCGATATCGTCCACCAATAACAGGCGGCGTCCCTCAAAGTTCACGGGCGGCGTCTTGTCCTCGACACGGTTTTCCGCGCTGTCCGTCTTGCCGATAACCCGCATCATCGCGCTATGGAGTTCCGACAGAAACAGCGGCTTGTTACAAAAGCCGTTGACCCCGGCGGCAATCGCCTCATCTTTGATGGACGGCCAGTCGTACGCGGTCATAAGCAGAATTGGCACATCCGACCCCACGGCGGCGCGAATCTGCCGCACGGCCTCAATACCGTTCAGGTCCGGTAACTTCCAGTCGATAAGGAACACTTTGAAATGGTCTTTGCTCTCGTTGGCGTGTTTGGCGCGAAGCACGGCCTCTTTCCCGGACAGCGTCCAGTCGGAACGCATGCCGAGTTGGGCAAGCAGTTTCGTGGTGCTGTCACAGGTATGGAAATCGTCGTCGACAACCAGCGCCCGCAGTCCGTTGAGTTCGGGGATGTGGCGGTCACGCACGCCCGAAGTCTCGACTCTCATGGACACGTCCACAATAAATTCCGACCCCTTGCCGGGTTCGGTCTCCACGCGAATCGAACCGTTCATCAGGTCAATGATACTCTTTGTGATAGCCATACCGAGGCCTGTTCCCTGAATGCCGCTGACTGTGGACGTTTTCTCGCGCTCGAAGGCGTCAAAGACTTTTTTCGCAAATTCCGGGGACATGCCGATACCAGTATCTTTCACGCGGATTTCATAGTCGGCGTAGCCGTCATGTTCGTTGGTGCGCTGGATGACCCGGACGGAAATCTTTCCGCCGGCGGGCGTGTACTTGACCGCGTTCGACAGCAGATTCAACAACACCTGATTCAAGCGCAGTTTGTCGCAGTACACATTTTCGTTGACCACGTCCAAGGCGTCCATGGTCAGTTCCTGACGCTTGGCCTCGACCTGTCCAATAATAATTGTGTTGAGGTCGTGCAGGATTTCCGGCAGGGAACACAAAGTCTCGTCAAGCTCAATTTTCCCGCTCTCAATGCGGCTCATTTCGAGTACGTCGTTAATCAGCGCCAGTAAGTGACTGGACGACGCCTGAATTTTCCCCAGATATTCGACAACGCGTTCCGTGTCCGTGGGATTGCGAAGCGCCAGATTCGTAAAGCCTATAATGGCGTTCATGGGCGTGCGGATGTCGTGGGACATGTTGGAGAGAAATTCACTTTTGGCGGCGCTGGACTTCTCCGCGATACGCGCCGCCTCCCGGAGTGTGTCGCTTTCCCGCGACTTGCGTTCCAGTCCAATCAGCAGAAAGCCCCCCGCGAAAACTGTCAGTGTCAGAATGAGAAAGACCATAATCACAAGAAGGCTGATATACTGTACGCCCTGCATGACAACGGCTTTCGGTACACAGCCTATCAAGTGATAATCACTGCCCCGAATCAGGGCGGCGTACAGCATGACTTCCCCGACACTCGAAGGCCGGAACAGTGCCACGCTCCCGGCGTTGTAGAGCCTGCTTTCCAGTTCCTGTACGCCGGTCTCGACGGACTTTTCCCGCAGAATCCAAGCCGCGTCGGAGTATATCGGAAGGGACGTGACAATCACCTGTCCCGACGCGTCGGCGATAGCGGTTTGCCCGCTCCCGCCGTAGCTTTCGACGCCGAAACGCTCAAAGAGAACGCTTTCCGGGTAGAGCCTGTACACCACAAACAGAATATTGTCATCCCGGACAGCCGGTACGCAGAACATCAGACCCTTTCCCGGACAGAACGAAACCGCGTTCTCACCCCGGACGGCCTTTTCAAGACACGGGAAGTCACCGGCGCTGTAAACCTCCCCGTAGAACGGACTGCCGTCGATACGCTGTACGCCGATACTCCCGGCGTTGTCGACACTCTGCATGGCGCGTACGCCCTCCACGCGGGGCAGTTCGGCGGCGGTCACGCGGAGGGCGGTAAACTCCGTCTGAAACTGCCGCCCGGTCAGTTCGGCGAGGGTTTCGGCCTGTTTCCCGCCCTGCGCCTCCATGTACACGTCCAGAAGCGTGTCCACCCGCGCATACAGGAACACTCCCAGCGGAACCAAGGCCGCCAGCAGAGAGCCGAGTATCAAGGACAGCCGAAGCGTTTTCCGTTTGACTGCGCGTATCATTCCATCATCCCCCCGTTTTCCGTGTCACAAGATGATAGCACCTTTTCCCCGTAAGGTCAATGGCATTGTGACGCCTCTTGCTTTTTATTCAACCGGTCGGATAAGCCCCACATTTGTGGAGTTTCCTGTAGCTTTTTTTGCTTACCGCAAGATTTCCATATTATGGTAAAATGCCCGCAAAAATGTTATGCCGACCTTGATATTACGTAAATTATGTAATATAATCAGCGCATGCAAAGAGGGAGACCACTTGAAACACAGGGACTTAATCAAACAATTGAAAGACGCCGGGTATCACATCGACAGAGAGGACGGCGACCATACCGTGATGGAAAAGCCCGGTTGCCGTCCCGTGCAAATTCCGCGACACAAAGAAGTCAATGAAATCACGGCAAAGTCAATCCTGAAAACGGCGGGGCTGAAATAATCCCCGCAACCTGAAAAGGGGGAACTTATCATGACGGAGTATGTATATCCGGCTGTTTTTCATCCGAACGCGGACGGCTCCTATACCATTCTGTATCCCGATTTGCCCGGATGTATCAGCGAGGGAAAGTCCATGGGGAACGCGCTGTATATGGCGCAGGCGGCGCTCACGCAGTGGATTGGATACCTGACCGACAAGGCCGAACCGATACCCGCCGCCAGCGCCTTGCGCGACGTGGAGACGGAAGCGGGGGAGTTCGTGAACCTGATTCGCGCCGATGTCAAAGATAACCGCGCTGTCCGGCGTACCGTCAGCATTCCGAAATGGATGGACGACAAAGTGACGGAAGCGGGTTTAAGCCTGTCCCGCGTCTTGCAGGACGCCTTGAAAGAGCGGTTAAGCGCAACCTGAACAGCAAAGCCGGAAGCGTTGGACAATTGTCTGACTACTCCCGGCTCTTTTAATTGTCCATTCTCCGGCGACAGACCGCTTTGAAAGGCTCCTGCATAGCGTGTAACACCTTTTGCCACGGCGTGACCGCGCCGCCGCACGGCTCCACCATCAGCGACAACACCCCCGCACGATTTGCCGCTAATACGTCCGTCAGAAGTTTGTCGCCCAACATGGCGGTGTGTTCGGGGGAGGCGTCCACGCGGGACATTGCCGCACGGATTCCGCGCCGTGACGGCTTGTTTGCGTGTCCCTGATACGGTACGCCCAGTTCCGCGCAGAACTCCCGGACGCGCCGTGCCGAACGGTTGTTTGACACAATCATGAACGTGATACCGTGACTGTGCAAAGCGTCAATCCACGCCCGGAGACTGTCATCAGGACGCCGGACGCGTTTCGGGGCTAATGTAAAGTCCAAGTCACTGAGCAAGAGCGTCACGCCCATGTCCGAGAGCAGTTCGGGCGTGAGTTCGCTGTAGTGGTTGTAGAGGCGTCGGGGAATCAGGGAAAGCGACATAAGCGGCTCCTTTTACGCATAATCTCCAATGGCGGGCAACAGCGACCGGAAAGGGGAATGTATCGTGCAACTTTACTACGCGGTGACGGCGGCGGATTTCCGGGAGGCGTCGGCGGACGGGCGGCGGTTCGTACATGTGGCGTACCGGATTGGGGAACAGTCGGACTTACTGCGGCAGTCGACGCCGCTTCGCACGGACGGCGACTTGATGTCGGTCAGCGACCGCGACGCCGGAACCGTGGAACGCCCGGAAATATTATGCGGGGCGGTCACGCGGGAATGTCTGCGGCGCGGCTACCGGGGTACAGTTCTCGACTTCGAGGCCGAACCCCGCGACGACTTGCGCAAGTTCGCCGGACTGCTCCAAACACGCTTGCGCGAAAATCGCCGTACACTGTACGTCCCGGCGGCGTACATCGAGGCCGCCCCGGACGCCGTGGAACTGGTCTGCACGGCGGTGTCGGGCGGGAACTTTCAGGAGTATTTGTCGGGAGTGGTACGGCGGCGCGGCGGCGGAAAGCGTATCGCGCTGGACGTGCAACGCTTGCGGATGGACTTCCAGTTACCCGCGCCGACAGGCGAGGGCGTGCCGCTGGACGCCGACGCCTTCGAGGCGTTACGCGCCGGGAAAGCGGTGTACTTTTCGCCGGACTTGTGCGCCCGCTACTTTACCTGTACACGCGACGGACAGGCGCATTTTGTCCTGTTCGACGACGCCGACACCATACGCCACAAGTTACGAATCGGCGCGGCGTACGGCATTGAGACGGCGTTTCTGCAATGGCCGGAAGTCCGGGATATCGCCGACGCGCTGACATAATTGATTGCAATTCGTTTTACCGCGTGGTAGAATCGTTTCCGTTAGGAGGTGTTCGCGTGAATGAGCTTGAAATTCCGAACGTGGAAACACTCGCCGCTTTCGCGGAACTCGACAACGGCGGCGGCGAATGGTTCAGCGGGACTACAGAAGACTATATTGCCACACTGCTGGAAGATAAGCCGTACGAACCGCTGACGCACTCATGCACGGACTAATGTCCGTTCAATATTTTTCCATGACGGCGCGTTCCCACGCGCCTTTCTCCTGTTCCATGAGGTCGGGGGTTGCGTATTCCGACAAAACCCCCCGCAGATTCTTCTTACGCGTCCGCTGTACAGGTTCTACAAACTCGTCCATGATGGTAATGATGACTTTCTGGTTGGGTTTTGCCGTGATGGCTTCCAAGAGCCTGATATTCGTGCCGTCGTAATAGCCTTGTATCGTCAATCAGTCCACGACCTTTCCCGGCGCTGTTAGTCCCCGACACTGCTTCGGAGAACTTTTCCAATGTTCCACAGGTGCGCCGCCTTCTGTGCGGCTTCCGGACGCTCTTCCGGCGTCCGATAGTCAATCGTCGCCGTCTGCGAGCCGCAGTCCACACATATCACATACCAGCCGTTATCTTCTTCCAGCAGTCCCGCCCCGCCGCAGTACGGGCAGTCCTGCAACTCAATTGCTTCGTGAATGTCCAACGCTGTCCCCTCCATTCGTATTACAACGCCCGCCAGCCTTCCGGGCGCAAGCGTGACAAGTCCTGTCCGGCGCGGGCGATTTCCGCTAACATCGCCTCTTTGTCGGCGTTGAGCGTCCCCCGCAACGATAAATAATTGCTTGCGTGGTTCATGCGGAACACACTCCCCGGACTGTCCAGCGCGTTGACAAGTAACCGTGTTTCTTCCAGCACTTGCACTCTGTCCAGCAGACGGAACGCCCCGGACTGTACCCAGTCATAGAGGGGCGTCCCCGGCTCTACCATGAGCGTCAGAAGCCCGATATATTCCGGGTTCATGCCGTTGAACGCCTTCGCGGTCTCGATTGCGTGTTCCTCTAACAGTTCCGCGCCGCCTAAGCCTGTAATCGCCGTCACGGATAACGCAATTCCGTTCCGGCGTACCTTGCGCCCCATGTCGACAATTTCCGCCGCCGTGTGTCCCTTGCGCATGCGTTCGAGTACGGCGTCACTGCCGGATTCCAGTCCCATGTAGACCATAGTCAAGCCCTTTTCGCGCAGTGTGCGCAATTCGTCCTCTGTACGGATACGGATACTCGACGGCGACGCGTAACAAGTCACGCGTTCGCACTCCGGGAACAATTCCCGCACGGTGTCCAGTATGGTGTAGAGGTCGGACGCCTTTCTAACAAGCGCGTCACCGTCGGCTAAAAACACGCGTCCGACACGCTGATACACGTTCCGGGCAAGCCGGAAATCCTCCAAAACCTCGTCCAGTGGGCGGAGCGCAAAACGTTTGTCCTTGTACATACTGCAAAAGGCACAGGTATTATGACTGCACCCGTACGTGACTTGTACGATGAGACTGTAGGCCTCGGACGGCGGTCGGTAAACGCTTCCATAGTAACGCATACGGTTTCCTTTCTGTCGCGGAGACGCCCCACCCATGTTTGGATGGGGCGTGACATTTTACTCCGGCTTGACAATCAGGTTTACAAGACGGTTCTTGACAAGAATCGTCTTCACGATTTTCATACCCTCGGTGGCGCGCTGTACTTTTTCGAGTTGCCGTGCCGCCTCGACTACGGTTTCCTGTTCGCTGTCGGGGGGAAGCGTGATAGTGCCTTTGAGTTTGCCGTTGACCTGTACCGCCATGTCGACAGTTTTCGCCACGGTCTTGCTCTCGTCGTACACAGGCCACGCCTCTTGACAGGCCATATGACCGGACTTTTCGGCAAGCCCTAAGCGTTCCCAGAGTTCCTCAACGATGTGCGGGGCGAACGGGCTCAACAGTAACAGCAAAATCCGCATATCGCCGCGTGTACAGCCGTTGGCGGTCAACTCGTTGACAAGCGTCATCATCGCGGCAATGGCGGTATTCATTTTGAGTTCGTTGATATCGTCCGTGACTTTCTTAATGGTACGGTGCAAGGCGGCCTCGTTGGCGGGCGTGACGGTATCGGAATCCGACGCCGCTTCGGCAAGATTCCAGACACGGTCAAGGAAGCGTTTCGACCCCTTGACGGCCTCGGTAGACCAAATCGCGGCCTTCTCGAAGTCGCCCACGAACATAATATAAAGCCGCATAGTGTCCGCGCCGTACTGCGCCACAATGTCATTAGGGTTGACGACGTTGCCGCGTGACTTGGACATCTTCTCGCCGCCCTCGCCTAAAATCATGCCGTGACTGGTACGTTTCGCGTAGGGTTCGGGCGTCGGCACCGCGCCGATATCGTACAGGAACTTATGCCAGAAACGGCTGTAGAGCAGGTGTAACGTGGTGTGTTCCATGCCGCCGTTGTACCAGTCGACGGGAGACCAGTATTCGAGCGCTTCCTTGGACGCAAGCGCGGTATCGTTGTGGGGGTCCATATAGCGGAGGAAGTACCAGCAGGAACCCGCCCATTGAGGCATAGTGTCGGTTTCACGTTTCGCCGCGCCGCCGCACTTCGGACACGTTACATTTACCCAGTCCGTCATAGCGGACAACGGGCTTTCGCCGTCGTCGGTGAGTTCGTAGGATTCGACTTCCGGCAGGAGTAACGGCAACCCGGATTCGTCCAGCGGCACCCAGCCGCATTTCGGACAGTTGACAAGTGGAATCGGTTCCCCCCAGTAGCGCTGGCGCGAAAATACCCAGTCACGGAGTTTGAAATTGGTTTTCGGGACGCCGATACCCTGTTCCGTGACCCACTTTGTCATGGCGGGGATTGCGTCCTTGACCGTCATGCCGTTCAGGAAACCGGAATTGACCATCGTTCCCGTGTCGTCTTTGAGAATGAACGCTTCTTTGGTAATGTCGCCGCCCTTGACGACTTCCACAATGGGGAGACCGAATTTTGTCGCAAAGTCCCAGTCGCGCTGGTCGTGTCCGGGGACGCCCATAACCGCGCCCGTGCCGTAACTCATCAGCACGTAGTCGGACACAAACACGGGAATTTCCGTGCCGTTGACAGGATTTGTCGCCGTGACGCCTTGCAGACGTACGCCGGTTTTGTCCTTGTTGAGTTCACTGCGTTCAAAGTCGGACTTTCTCGCGGCCTCGTCCAGATAGGCGGAAACGTCGTCCCAGTTCTGGATTTTGTCGCGCCACTGCTTCAAATACGGGTGTTCGGGGGACAGTACCATATACGTGACGCCGAAAAGGGTGTCCGAACGCGTGGTGTAGACCGTGAGAACGTCCCCGGCGGACGTGGGGAACCGGATTTCGGTACCCTCGGAACGTCCAATCCAATTACGCTGTTGGATTTTCACGCGGGGGATATAGTCCACGGTGTCGAGGTCGTCAATGAGCCTGTCGGCGTATTTCGTGATAGCAAGCATCCACTGGCTTTTCTCGCGGCGGATAACCGCGCTTCCGCAACGTTCACAGACGCCCTCTACTACTTCCTCGTTGGCAAGGACACATTTGCAACTCGTACACCAGTTGACGGGCATGGAGGCCTTGTAGGCTAAGCCGTGCTTGAACAGTTGCAGGAAAATCCACTGTGTCCACTTGTAATAGTTGGGGTCGGTGGTGTCCACGACGCGTTCCCAGTCGAAGGAGTAACCCAGCATGTGCAACTGTTGCGTGAAGTTGCGGATATTGTCGCGGGTGACTTTCGCGGGGTGGATGTGGTTTTTAATGGCGTAGTTCTCGGTGGGCAGCCCGAAGGCGTCGAAGCCAATCGGGAACAGGACATTGTAGCCCTCCATACGCTTTTTCCGGCAGATAATGTCCATCGCCGTGAAGGGGCGGGCGTGTCCGACATGGAGGCCCTGTCCGGAGGGGTACGGGAACTCAATCAGGCCGTAGAACTTCTCACGGGTCTTGTCGCCGTTGACGGCGGCGAAGGGTTTGACTTCCAGCCACTTTTTTTGCCATTTCGCTTCAATGGCGGTGAAATCGTATTTCATGCGCGTTTGCTTCCTCCTTGTATTATGCTTATGTTACCCATCCGGCGCGGGACTTCCGACAGTGCCGCTCTTGTCGCCCCTTTGGGGGAGATGTCGCCGTTAGGCGACAGAGGGGGGAAAAAATTATCGCCCCCACCCGGCGCTATCGCGCCACCCTCCCCCAGAGGGGGAGGGCAAGGAAACCCTATCCGCGAAGGTAGGATTTATTTCAATAAGGGGCGAGGTCAACGGATTCTTTCGCGTACAAGTCCAATGCCCTCCCTCATCACGTTGCGGAAAAACGGCAGATACTCCGCGTACTTCTCGAATGTCGGAACATCTTCCAGCATGACGGAAAGCAGAATTTCATAGTCCCATGTACGCTCTATCCGCGCCAAAACGGGACTGATTTTCTCCTCATAGCGCCACAGTTCCGCTCTGGAAACACCCTTGACAAGCACCATCACGTCAATGTCGGATTCCTCGTCGGCGTCGCCTCTGGCATAGGAACCGTATAAAATGACGTTTTCCAGCTTTTCGCCGAACACTTCCCGCAGTCCCGCCGTGACATCGGACAGTATCCGGCGCAGAGTTTCAGGCGTACATACCATCTTTTACTGTTCGTTCAGGAAGGACAAGTCCATACGCTTCCCGTCGCTCCAGAGGCGTTCGAGGGAATAGAACTCCCGCGCCTCCCCGGAGAAAATATGCACGACCACACTGCCGTAGTCCAGCAGTACCCAAGTACCGTCACGGTGTCCCTCGCGGTGCAGAAGCGCTTCCCCGCCCTGTTCCTCCATGGCCTTTTCCACAGCGCCGCTAAGGGCGTTAATCTGCGTGCTGGAATTGCCCGTGGCAATCACGAAGTAGTCCGCTAACGTGGTCTGGTCGGTAATCTCGATGACGGCCAGTTCCTGACCCTTCTTGTCGTCCAGCGCTTTCGCCGCGATAATCGCAAGTTCTTTCGGTGTCATAAAGTCTCCTTTCTCCAATCAATCCTGACGGACTTTGGTTGCTTCCCTGTCCTCGACATGTCCGGTAGACGAGCGTAACGTGCCGTTGCTCCGTACGGACATGATATCCAAATCCGACATCTCGAAATCAGCCGCGAAGGGACTCAGTTTCGTGTTGACGATTTCCAGCAGTTTGCTGCCCTGCGGACAGACGTAGGACAGATTCTGCTTATAGGAACGGCTCCACACGCTCGCGCCGTACCAAGGCATGGTGAAAAAGTCGATATCCTCCATACCCAGACCGCCCATGAAGGCCTTTTGCGCGAACCATAACATATTCTGGAACGTCAAATCGGTGTCTACGTTCTCCTCACAGACTTTGGCAATTTTGTTGAGGTTGCGCACGTTCTGAATGGTCAGCACCTGCCGGAACATCGCTTTGAGAAAATCCTGCTGAAGTTTGATACGTCCGTCATCGCCGATACCGCCATTCTTCTTACGGTAGCCGTAGGGACTGTCATTGTCGTTGGCGCGCCAGCGGATAACCTGCATGGCGTCCTCTCCGGTCAGGAGACGGTATCCCTGTTCCTGTTCAATGACAAGATTCTGTTTGGGGTCGTGGTAGTCCATGGGATAGGGGTTGTCGAACCACACGCCGCCGATTGCGTCCACGATATTCTTTACGGCGTCCCACTCCACGACTACTTTGAAGTCTGGCTGGAAGCCCACAAGCTGGGAGACCTCTTTGTAGACCTGTTGAATACCCTTTTCCCCGCCGCCGAAGTAGCTGTAGACAGAGTTGATTTTCTTCACGTCCCACGGGACATTAATCATAGTGTCGCGGGGAATCGACATGACATTTGCTTTCTGGTTCGTGACATCGTAGCTGACAAGTAACATCGTATCGGTATTGCCGCCGCCGCCGGTGTCGCGTCCGAGTACGAGAACGGTATAGAAGTCGTCACTCTTGCGCTCGCCGCTCTGCCGGGGGCGGATACCTTCGCCGTAGTCGATGGTATCTCCGTCGGGGGGCAGGTCGCCGGACTGTACCGCGTCCATTTGACCGTTAGCCGACGGCGACACCGCCGCGGTTTCGTCGTCGCGGCTGGCGGGAATCTCCGGACGCACAAAGACCTTTTGCCACATGGTGTGCGCGATGAGTACCAGCAACATCAGGATTATCAGAAGCAACGGAATAATTCTGTTGTTTTTCCTCCTTCTTCTCTTGGGGGCGTACTGCGGGTACACCGGATTGTAACGACCGCCCATTCTCGTGTACTGTTGACTGTATTTCTTCATGTCGTTTCCTTCACATCCTTTAGAGCTTCGAGTGTGGCGTGGTGCAGGGATTCGCCGGTTTCCCGGACTGTCATTTCCAGTCCCATGACAAGACCGCGGTTAATGTCCTCATAGCAGACGCGCCGCAGTTCCTCCACGCCGGGGAAATCCCGTGACGGCTCTATGTAGTCCGCTAAGTACATGATTTTTTCCAGCAGGGACATACCCGCCCGCCCGGTTGTGTGCCAGCGTATGGCGCTGACAATCTCCTCATTCATGCCGTACACCTCGCGGGCGACGGCGGCACCGGTCAGCGCGTGTAACAGTTTCGGGTTGGCGCGTTCCACGGGGTCAAGCTCGATTCCGTAGCGGTCGCAGAGCGCGAACTGTTCGCCGGGGGTACAGCGTTTAGTGCAGTCGTGAAGCAACGCGGCGCGGCGGGCCTGTTCCACGTCGCCGCCGTAGCGGATACAAAGCCGTATGGCCTCCTGTTCGGTGCCTAAGACGTGCGGAACGCGGCGGGGGTGCAGACACGACAGCGCCACGGGGCGGAGTTGCGACAGCGGCAAATGTTTCAAGTCGGCGTTGGTGCCGTAGAGGCCTTCCCGGAGAATGTAGCCGTAGACAGCCGGTGGAAGCCAACGCGCCCCGCCGCCGTGGGGGAGTGTCTCGCGGACTTCCGTCGACGACACGTCGACCACGTCCGGCACGGACAGCGTAAATATACGCGCCCATGGGAATTTCCGGTAGAGGTTTTCACGCTGCGCGGAAAATTTCGCGTCCGCGTCCTCGCCCGAACGCCCAAACGCCGCGATTCCGGCTAACGACAGTATCCGGTCGGCGTGATACCAAGTATGCAGGGAAAGAAACATGTCCGTCCCCATTAAGAACCACAGTTCCGCGCCGGGGAAACGTTCCCGCAACGCTTCCAAGGTTTCGACGGTGTAGCTTTTGCCGTCGCGGCGGAGTTCGATATCCAGCGTGGACACGGGGACAGCGGCTTTCAACTGTTCCCCGGCGATACGGGTCATTTCAAGACGCTGTTCGGGAGTCGGGGAACCGGCGGGTAGCGTTTTATGTGGGGGCAGTCCGGCGGGAATCAGGTACAGCTCTTGCAGTCCCAAGGTCTCGACGCACGCCCGCGCCGCCGCGATATGTCCCAAATGCGGCGGGTTGAAGGTGCCGCCGTAAATGCCGATTTTCATGGATTGCGTCCTCACTTCCGGGTTTTTGGGGTCGCGGAATGGTTCCGCCGTGGCGCGTCGCCGCGCTTCGGACGGTTGCCGGGTTTCTCCGCCTTGCGGACATGTGCCGGACGGTTGCCGGATGACGGCGTTTTCCGGGCGGGGTTTCCGGGTTTCCGCGCCTTGCTGTTGGCGGGTTTCTCCGCTTTGCGGACATGTGCCGGACGGTTGCCGGGTTTCTCCGCCTTGCGGACACGTTCCAGACGGTTTCCGAATTTCTCCGCCTTGCGGACACGTTCCAGACGGTTTCCGAATTTCTCCGCCTTATCGACACGTTCCGAACGGTTATCGGCTTTTGACTTCTGTCCGGGACGCGAAAGCGGCTTTTTCTTCGGGACTTCCTTCTTTTTCCGGTACAGGACGAACTTGGAGCCGATAACTTGCACGACTTCGCTATGTGTAGCGGCGGCTAACGTTTCCGCCGCCGTGCGCGGGGTGTAGTCCATGCAACTGTCCAGCACGCGTCCCTTGATAAGTTCCCGCGCCTCCAAGGTGATATCCGCCTGATGAATCAGCGTATCCCCGATTCCGTCCTTGCCGATTTGTAAAACGGTGTCGATACCGTTCGCAAGCCCACGCAAGCGGGCGCGTTCTTTCGGTGTCATAGTCCACCCCCCAATATGTCAATGGTGTTTCTTGTGCTTCTTCTTTTTATGGTGATGATGTGTCGGCGTCTGGGATGTCTGCGGATTTTTGACCGCTTCCGGCACGGTTTCGGATTTCTCCGGCGCGGTGGATTCTTGCGTGACTGCCTCCGGCGCGTCCACGGTCTCCGGCACTTCCGATACGGTTTCCGGCGCGTCCGGTACAGTCTCCGATACTTCCGAAACGGTCTCCGACACTTCCGGCGCGTCCGAAACAGTCTCCGGGGCGGTGTCCGCGTTTTCCGGTACGGTTTCCAGCGCGTCCGGCGCGGCGGATTCTTCTGTCACGGTTGCCGGTTCTTCCGATACAGTCTCCGGCACGGCGTCCGCTTCTTCCGGTACAGTCTCCGGGGCGGT
Source organism: Oscillospiraceae bacterium (assembly GCA_017445875.1). Classification (GTDB taxonomy): domain Bacteria; phylum Bacillota; class Clostridia; order Oscillospirales; family Oscillospiraceae; genus Oscillibacter. Next base: position 33,942 of record JAFSRZ010000037.1, read on the forward strand.
GTCCGCCTCTTCCGGCTGACACTCTTTTTCCGCTTCCAACTCTTTCCACGCCCGTTCGCTCAGATACGCGCCTAATGTCTCGGCGAACGCCCGCAAGGCCTTTCCACGGTGTGAAACTTCCGACTTTTCCTCCGGCGTCATTTGCGCGAAAGTCTTGAGTTTCGGCGGATAGTTGAAAACCGGGTCGTAGCCGAAGCCGCCCGTTCCCAGCGGAATATAGCTAATGACGCCGTGACAGTGTTCCTCGGCGGTGAGGGTGTCGCCGTCCGGGAACGCGCACGCGATGGAACATGTGAAATGTGCGTCGCGGCGTCCCTGTCCTTTGACGCTCTCCAAAAGTAAATTGTTCCGCTGTGCGTCGGTGATATTCTCGCCGCCGTAACGCGCCGAATACACACCGGGGCCGCCGTTGAGTACGTCCACGCAAAGCCCGGAATCGTCACCGATAGCGGGCAGTCCGGTCGCCTCGCAAAGCGCCTTGGCCTTTAACATGGCGTTTTCGGCGAACGTGGTACCGGTCTCTTCCACGTCGACCGTTACCCCGGCCTCTTCCGGGGATATCACTTCCAAGCCCAGTTCCGACAGAATCTCGCGCATTTCGCGGAGTTTCGCGGGATTGTGGGTAGCCAGTACGAACCGTTCCGACATTATAACTTTCCTGCTACTCAAAATATGGACAAATATGCCCATATCGAGAAAAATTCCTGCTTCTACCTGCGTGCTTTGGCGCTGACAAGTCAGACGCTACTCACAAGTTCTTGCGCAGTCCACAGGCGTAAATTCCCGACTAGCCATCGG
>JAFSRZ010000038.1 GCA_017445875.1 Oscillospiraceae bacterium
CCCAGCAATTCCGCAAATTCGTTGAGACGGTAGTTTCTGACATTCGATGTGTTCATATTACCCACTCCGTTTCTTGTGGGTATATTTTAACACATTCTATAGTGTTTGTCAATGCTTTTTGCTACTTATTTATGCCTCCTCCTGCTCAAATTCTGTATGTGCAATGCCTGTCACTTACTGAAAACAGTTTAGCACAAGCCGTGAAAAAGTCAATGGTCAAAACGCAAAAAACAGAAACTGTCCGTGACGGCTGCCTTATTACAAAAATTCCCGGAACACAGTTGACGAACGCGCCCGAAATGGATTATAATAGAGGCCAAAACAGGAAAATCCGTGTCCTGAAGGCACAAAAATATAGAAAACAGAGACAGAAAGGAGTTTCATTATGAATTGTCCGTTTTGCGCCTACCCGGAAAGCAAGGTCGTGGATTCGCGCCCGTCCGACGAGGGGAACAGTATCCGCCGCCGCCGGGAGTGCCTTTCCTGTGCCAGACGCTTCACGACCCATGAGACCGTGGAATTTGTCCCGATTATCGTTGTCAAGAAGGACGGGCGGCGGCAGGGCTTCGACCGGCGCAAGATTCTGAACGGCATGCTCCGCGCCTGTGAAAAGCGCCCCGTGTCCGTCGACACGCTGGAAGATATCGTAACCCGGATTGAGCAGGACTTGCAAAGCGCTATGGAATACGAAATCCGTTCGGAAGCGCTCGGAGAAATTGTACTGCGCCATTTGCGGAACCTTGACCAAGTGGCTTACGTGCGTTTCGCGTCGGTGTACCGGCAGTTTCAGGACATCGGGTCTTTCACGGCGGAGTTAAACAAGCTCATGGAGGACGAGTAAAGTATAGCGCCGGTCATTCGTGACAGTCACAGCGCCGCCCATTCGTGGCGGTCACAGCACGGGGCATTTGTGACAGTCACAGCGCCGTCCATTTGTGACAGTCACAGCACGGGCCATTCGTGGCGGTCGAAGGCGAACACCCAATAGTCCCGCGCCCCGATTGTCGCCGCCGACGCCAGACAGAACAGCTCCGGCATTGGAAACGGCGCGTTTTCGTCCCGAATCAGCGCGACGCGGCGTCTGTCCCCGTCGATACGCGTCAGCGCGTCCCGGATGTGCCGCGACTGCCGCCGGAAACGTTTACAACGGAACAGCGGTTCCTTTCCGGCGTGTCGCCACGCCTCGACGTTTTCCTTTGTGACGCTTTCTGTGAGTGTTTCCGCCTGTTTTGTGACATTTTCCGTCTGTTCCGCGATGTTCTCAACACTTGCCGTCTGTTCCGCGACGTTCCCGACACTCGCCGGACGTTCCGCGATGTTCTCAACACTTGCCGGACGTATTTCCACCCGCGCCAGCGTCCCGATTTTCGACAGCGACTGCCGCGAAAAACGCCGCGAAATTACGCTTTCCCCGTTCACGGGTTCTAATGTCCCGATACGTATTTCCCCGCGCTCCCCGACAGCCCACGCCCGCCATATCCCGCGCCGTGACGGTATCCGTACGCGCAGACAGATGTAAAGCCGCTCCTGTTCGGTCTCGGCCTCCCCGATACGCTCCGCCCCGCACAAAATCGGAAGTTTTTCCATATCCGCCGCCCCCTCTGTATCATGCTATGCCCAGAAAGCGCGACAAATTCCCGTAAAAGATATCGTGAATCAGCGGCTTTCCGTAGCCGCGACATTCCAGAGCACGGGCTAACTGTTCCATATCCTCCACGCCGTTGATATTCCCGGCTCCGGTGATTCCGCCGTCCCAGTCGGAACCCAGTCCGACGCAAGACGCGCCGTCCATGTCCAAGAAGTGGTCAAAGTGGCGAAGCAAGGCCTCTATGGAACCGTCCCCGCCCACGAAAGCCCGGTACAGATTCACGCCCACAAAGCCGCCGCTGTCACGGATAACTTTGAACTGGTCATCGGTCAAGTTGCGCGTGTGCGCGTACACTGTCCGACTATTGGAATGGCTCGCCAGTACCGGTACGCCCAGTTCCACGGCGTCATAGAAACCTCTGTCCGACAAATGCGACGCGTCCGTGAAAATGCCCAGTTCCGCCGCGTGGCGTACGAACTCGCGGCCGATATCCGATAAACCCCGCTCCGGCGCTTCCCGATGACTGCCCGCAAGCCGGTTGGCGTGATTCCACGTCGGATTTATCCAGCGTACGCCCCACGCTTTCGCCTCGTCCAGACGTTCCGGGTCACAGTCCAGCAGTTCGCCGCCCTCTATCGACAGCGCGGCGCGGCACATTTTGTCTGGATACCGTTCCCGTTCCCGCCGGAACAATGCCGCTTGACGCCGTACGGTGTCCGGCAAGTCAGGCGTTTTCGCGCTGTCCGCGAAGATTGCGAACACCTGCCCGAATGGCTCATAGCGCGACAGCCGTTCCAAATTACACTGCCCCGACGCGTCAAGAAGGCTTTCGTCCGTGCGTACGCAATAGCTTAATGTGTCACAGTGCGCGTCAAAGTACGCGAATTTCATTTTATGTCCCCTTTCCCGACATACGGAGGATTGCCCATGAAAACAGAATCGCAGGTGCGGGATATTATCGAGACTCTGAAAAGTATCTATCCCGACGCCCTCTGCTCCCTACAGTATGACAAAGATTATGAATTGCTCTTTGCCGTGCGGCTCTCGGCACAGTGTACGGATGAACGCGTCAACCGTGTGACGCCCGCTCTGTACGCCCGTTTCCCGACGCTGGAGAGTTTCGCGGAAGCGAACCCGAAGGAAGTCGGGGAGTATATCCACTCTTGCGGCTTCTTCAACGGGAAATCGCGTGACATTGTAGCGTGTGCCAAGGCGTTAATTGAGCGCCACGGCGGCAAAGTTCCCGACACCATGGAGGCCTTGACCGCCCTGCCGGGTGTCGGACGCAAGACCGCCAATCTGATACTCGGCGACGTACACGGCAAACCCGCGTACGTGTGCGACACACATTGTATCCGAATCACGGGGCGGTTAGGCCTCACGGACGGCTCCAAAGACCCGGTGAAAGTCGAGCGACAGTTACGCGAAGTCCTGCCGCCGGAGGAGTCGTCGAACTTCTGTCACAGAATGGTACTGTTCGGGCGCGACACCTGCGCGGCGCGTACGCCTAAATGTGACGCCTGTCCCCTGCGGCACCTCTGCGACAACCCCCAAACGTGAACACACACCGCGCAACGTGTCCCCGTGCCGGCAAGTCGTCGCCAAAGATATCACGCCTCAAAGTATCGTCCCCCGCCCTGAAAGGGGCGGGGTTGTGACATTTTTCGATGTTCACTTGCTTCTTGCCTGTAGAACCTGCGTCATCTCCCCGGCGAACAGACGCGCCGACAACAACGCTTCTTCGGGCGAGTTCCCCGCCGCGCCTACTTCCACTAACAGGGAACCCGTTGTAGCGTGCTGATTGTAGCGCGATTTCCGCAACAGCATGGGCCGCATGAGTGTCGGGTAATCGGAAAGTATCTGTTCCTGTATGGCGACAGCCAGTTTAAGATTTTCCATCCAGCGCGGATGAGAAAGCCCGCTCCCGTCACTGCCCATGACAAGGGTCAGTTGCGCGGCGGTGCCTACGCCGTCAATCTCCGATATGACCTTGTAGGGATTCCCGGCGGAATCGGCAATGTAGTCGCGGTGAACGTCGAGTATGAAGTGTATGGAGGGGTACTGCGCCAGATAGCTTTCAATCGCCGACAGGGAACGGTCATAAGAGCCGCTGTAGTCCGGGTAATCGTACAAGGTGCGGTCGTGCAGCACGGAGATTCCCGCGTCCTCGAACACCGACGCCATTTCGTCGCCGACGCGCACGACACTGTAACGAAAGTCGGTTGTACGGGAGTCGCCCCACCAGACGAGTTGCGTACCCGGCGCGGGGGTGTAGGCCTCGCTCCCGTGGGAGTGCAGAATCAGGATTTGGGGGGCGTCGCCGGTCAATTCGGCGTCGAACGTGTCCCGGAGTTCCTCGACGTTCAAGGGCTGTTTCCTGCTTGAACTGATGTAAACGCGTCCGCACACGGTGTAACCGTCGGGGCTTTTGGGAATGAGTGTCCGGGCGCGGATTCCGTTGTCAACCTGCGGAATGGGTTCCCGCACGGCTTCCTGTAGCGGAATCGGGGCTTGGGGTTCGGGTGCCGGTTGCGTGTCCGGGACAGTTTCCGGGACGGGGACGGGTTCCGCTTCCGTGGCGTCGCCGGGGGCGGTGTCCGGTTTGGCAACGTCGCCGGGTTCGGTGGCGGTGTCGCCGGGTTCGGTATCCGGTTTGATAGTGTCGCCGGGCATGGTATCCGGTTCGGCAACGTCGCCGGGTTCGGCTTCCGGGAAAAGTCCGGCGTTGTCGCGGGCGGAGTACAGTAACGGCGTCTCCCCCAGTACCAGCAACGCCGCCGGGGACATGTCCGTGTGGAGCGGCATTCCGAGTTCGAGCCGAATTGCCGCCTCCTGTAACGCTTTCGCGGCGGAGGCGGCGTTCTCACTCCCGGCGGTCACGCTGACTGTCCAGAGTGTCCCGATACTCAACAGCGCGGAGAGTATCCGTCGGCGCGATGACAGGTTCATTGGCTTCACCTCACCGGACAACCTATGACAGTTCACCCGGAAATATGCCTGTCCCGCGGATTTTCGACCGGTTCAGATTTCGCGTTCCATCATGCGGCAAAGCATGGCGGCGGTAGCACGGCGTACGGTCTCTTTTGCGTTGTAGGTTCCCTTGACCACGCCCAAGCCCTGCGCCAGTGCCGCGTAGCCGATATCCGGCGCGGCAATGCTGTCTTTGTCGGTATAGTCACAGGTGAAGATTCCGTTGAGGTTCGCCACGGCCTTGTAGCCGCCGCAGTCCAAGAGCAGTTTCACAAGCGCCCCGCGTGTCATGACGGTATCTTCGTGACGCTCGTCGGGTGTCAGGCCGCCCATGCTGTAAATCATGCTGTAGACATTGTTCCTGTCCTCGTCGGTCACATCGTCGGGGTTGAGCCGCCAGCCACGCGTAGACGCAATCAGGCATACGGCGTCCCACTGCGTCAGACTGATGTTGGGGCGGAACTCCCCGCCGGTATAGCCGACACTGTAGTCAGCAAGTTTCTTGATTTCGGAGGCGGCGTCGGTGCCGTCGATGTCGGAATAGATGATTTCATTGTCCACGGCTTCGGGTTCGACGGGCTTTCCGGTTTTGGCGTCAATACCCGGATAATTTTCCTCGCGTTCCAGTCCGTAACTCAAAAACAGAATCTGGAAGCGTTCATAGCCCAGCGTGACAAGTTTCGCCTCGATATCGCCGCCGGTCAGCGGGTCGAGCTTGCGCGACTTGCTCCGGTAGCCTAACGTTACAGTATACGTGTCCATCCACGCGTCAATGGCGGCGTCCTTGGAGACAAGATTTTCCGTGCCGTCAAAGTTCACTTTCTCGTCCCAATCGAACGACAGCCCGCAGACCGCGCCCGTTTCGGCGTCAATCTGAATCACGCAGTTGTTTTCCGGGAAGAAATAGCCGTTTTCTTTGCGGGTGAACGTGAACCCGTAGGACGGCGCGCCCGTGCCGGTATGGTCGTCGACATCGTACAACGGCAGTTTGTCGGCGTACTTGCTGTAGCGCGACAAAAATTCCTCGGCGATAGTCTGCGCCCGCGACTGTTTGACTTGCGGCGTACGTTCTTTGTCCCAACTGCTGTAACTGCTCAGCGACTTGACTTCGCCGGTCTTGGCGTCCACGCGGAACGTACGGTCGGAACGGGTCACAATGCCTTTCTCGTTGACGGTGTTATCCCCGGTCGTGTAGCGGATTGTACAGAAAATGTCCTCGGTCTCGTCGGCGTTCTTGACAATGCGGTAATTCGACGTGGCGACTTTGTAGCCGTCCAACTGGTACGCGCTCTCGGTACGGATTTGGGCGTCAAGTTTTTCGGTCGACAGCACGTCTTTGAGTTTCTCGACACCTGTCAGCTCCGTTTCGTTGAGTTGCTTCCGCGACATGTTGGTGCCGCCTCCGGTATCCGCCATAGCGGCTTCTTCCGTCGCCACGGCGTCATTGCTGTAATAGAAGTAATCCTCGGCTCCGGTGAGTTCGCCCGACTGCGCGTCGACGTAACGCGCTTCGTAATTGGACGGGATATAGCGCAAGACGGCATGTTTGGTTTCCTTGGGGCGGTTGGCGTTCGCCGTGACGTACACCAGTTCAAGGTCTAACGTGCCTTTGAGCTTCCCGGCGGCGTCGGACTGCTTCACGGCGGGCGTCGCGGACGGAATGCCGCCTAAATAACGCTGTGACGGCGCGTCGCGGTGAAAGTTCGTAATCTGGTTGTCACTGCCCCGGACGTTTATCGAGTACGACAGCGGGGACGGCAGTCCGTTTAACTGAATCCGCCCGGAAAAGTACGCCGTGGTACTGTTCAACTGTCCGGCAGTGCGCGGTTCCTCTAACGTGACTGTTTCAATGGACGCATCCAGCACGCGGTCAAGAAACGCTCTCGCGGCGTTCTTGGCGGCGTTCATGTCGAGTTTCGGGAACGTGGGCAGATAGGGGTTGTAGCGGTAATTCTCCTGATTGTCGTTGTACCAGTAGGAGATAATGGTACCGTCGTCGAGCGCCTGAATATTCATGGAGGCGTCGTTGCCCGACCAGTTCAGATTCCACGCCACGCCCAGTTCTTCCTCGGACAGACTGCCGTTGAACTCCGTGAACTTGTCGGTATCAAGGTCGAGTGTACCCTTGACCAGTTCCGTGACGTTCTTGAGGCGTTCGTCCTGCGCGGCGGTGTCGGAGAGCGGAAGCGGCTCCACATCGGCCTTGACAACGGCGGTTTCCGGCTCCGCGAACGCCGACATTACCCCGCCGACAGCCAGTGTCAGACCCAGTAACAGGGAAATCCATCGTTTCATATGATATCCTCCTTGTCATAGACAATCGTGTGTGGTTCGGTGTTCTGTAGCTTTAGACGTTCCCGCCGTGAAAAGGTTCCCCCGTTTTTTGAAAAGTTTCCAACCGTGCGGAAGGGACTGTCTCAAAACGACAGGACAGCGACGCAAAAACACAACGGGACTGTTTCAAAAAGATGAAACAATCCCGTTCTGGTGGGGGAAGGTGGATTCGAACCACCGAAGTCGTCGACAACAGATTTACAGTCTGCCCCATTTGACCGCTCTGGAATTCCCCCGTATGCGATTTTGCGCCGTCGCCCGTCCGAAAAAGACTGGAGCTGGTGGACGGATTTGAACCCCCGACCTGCTGATTACAAATCAGCTGCTCTACCGGCTGAGCTACACCAGCGGATTCAGGTCTGACAGCAGAGTTTATTATAGCAGACGATTTTGAAAAGTCAAGCATAAATTTCGCTTTTTGAGGACAAATTTTATCATTTTTTCGTAATTTATTAGAACATATGTTTGATATTTGTTGTCTTATGGCAATTTGTCCATCCCGACGGGCGGAAAAAGCGCGTCGGGGCGGCTGAATTGGATTTTCTTTCCCGCCCGGAAAACCCCTCCCGCCTGATTTCCACGCAAAACCGGACAAAGTCCACGCTTTTCCAAACGTTCCGGCGTGGCTTTGCGATTTTGTGAAAAACGCGCATTGAACCACAAGATATTGTGTGCTATAATGCGCGGCAGTTCGATATATAGTGTCTGCATTGCGGAGGCCGCCCCGCTGTCACGGCGTTCTTATCGGCGGGCGTCGTTTCAAGGGCGGCGAAAGTCAACACAGTTTTCACAGAGAGCGGGGTTTCCCGCTCCGAACTTTTCAGGAGGGGTTCACGCCATGACAGTCATCAAGCGCAACGGAACAGAAGTTCCGTTCGACATTACCAAAATCACGGAGGCCGTCCGGAAAGCCAATGAGACGGTGGAGGACAATAACCGCATGACCCCGACACAGATTCTGCGTATCGCGGAACGCGTACAGTTAAGCTGTATGAAAATGGGGCGCGCTCCGTCCGTGGAGGAGATTCAGGACCTTGTGGAGTACCAGATTATGGCAAACGGTGCCTATGAGGTCGCCAAGAACTATGTCACGTACCGCTACACGCGTTCGCTTGCCCGCGAGAGCAACACCACCGACGAAAAAATCCTGAGCCTGATTGAGTGTTGCAACGAGGAGGCCAAACAGGAGAACTCCAACAAGAACCCCGTCGTAAATTCGACCCAGCGCGACTATATGGCGGGGGAGGTGTCCCGCGACCTCACGGAACGCGTACTTCTCCCGCCGGACATCGTGAAGGCGCACCGGGAGGGAATTATCCACTTCCACGACATGGACTATTACGCCCAGCACATGCACAACTGCGACCTTGTCAATTTGGAGGACATGTTACAGAATGGCACTGTGATTACGGGTACGCTGATTGAGCGTCCGCACAGTTTCTCGACCGCCTGTAACATCGCTACGCAGATTATCGCGCAAGTAGCCTCCAACCAGTACGGCGGACAGTCCATCTCCCTGACACACCTTGCCCCGTTCGTGGAAGTCAGCCGCCAGAAAATCCGCAAGGAAGTGGAGGCCGAATTAGCCGAAATCGGCGCGAATCCCGGCGAGGAAAAAATTTCCCACATCGTCGAAACGCGTCTGCGGAGTGAAATCCGGCGCGGCGTACAGACCATTCAGTATCAGGTCGTGACACTGCTCACGACAAACGGACAGGCTCCTTTTATCACGGTCTTTATGTATCTCGGCGAGGCGCGGAGTGAGCGCGAAAAGGCCGACTTGGCGCTGATTATCGAGGAAACGTTAGAGCAGCGTTATCAGGGCGTCAAGAACGAGAGCGGCGCGTGGGTGACGCCCGCTTTCCCGAAACTTATCTACGTTCTGGAAGAGGACAACGTGGACGAGGGGACGCCGTACTGGTATCTGACGAAACTTGCCGCGAAGTGTACGGCGCGGCGCATGGTTCCCGACTATATCTCCGAAAAGAAAATGCTGGAACTCAAAATCGACAAAAACGGCGAGGGACATTGTTACACCTGCATGGGCTGTCGTTCGTTCCTGACACCGTACGTCGACCCCGCAACGAATCAGCCGAAGTATTACGGGCGCTTCAATCAGGGTGTCGTGACGCTGAATCTCCCCGACATCGCGCTGTCGTCGGGCGGCGATATGGAGAAGTTCTGGAAGATTTTCGATGAACGTCTGGAACTCTGTCACCGGGCTTTGATGTGCCGCCACAACCGCCTGAAAGGCACGGTATCGGACGTGGCCCCGATTCTGTGGCAGTACGGCGCGCTGGCGCGTCTCAAAAAGGGAGAGACCATCGACAAACTGCTTTACGGCGGCTACTCCACGATTTCCCTTGGCTACGCCGGTTTGTATGAGTGCGTCAAATATATGACCGGGCGCAGTCACACCGACCCGGAGGCGACGCCCTTCGCGCTGGACATCATGGAGAAAATGAACGCCGCGTGTCGCGGCTGGAAGGCTCAACACAACATTGACTTTTCCCTGTACGGCACCCCGATTGAGTCCACAACGTACCGTTTCGCCAAGTGTCTGCAACACCGTTTCGGGATTATCAAGGGAATCACCGACAAGGGCTATATCACGAACAGTTACCATGTACACGTCACGGAACAGATTGACGCGTTCACGAAACTGGCCTTTGAAGCGCAGTTCCAGCACCTGTCGCCGGGCGGGGCTATCAGTTACGTGGAAGTCCCCGACATGCAGGACAATCTCGACGCCGTGCTTGCGGTCATGCGGTTCATCTATGACCACATCATCTACGCCGAACTCAACACGAAAAGCGACTACTGTCAAGTGTGCGGCTGGGACGGAGAAATCGAAATTGCCGAGGACAACGGGAAACTTATCTGGAAGTGTCCGAAGTGCGGCAACACCGACCAGAGCAAGATGAACGTGGCGCGGCGGACATGCGGCTATATCGGTACGCAATACTGGAATCAGGGACGCACACAGGAAATCCGCGACCGGGTGTTACACCTGTAAGCGTCACAACAAAGCGGGGAAACGCGTTGAAATGCGCTTCCCCGTGCGTTATTGCGGCAAATCGTCGAGCGAGGCGAACGTAAATCCCATATCTTCCCAGCGCGTCAGAAGGTCGTCTAAAATTTCGGCGTTCGTGCGGGACGTGGAGTGCAGTAACACAATCGCGCCGTTGTGAATGCGCGGCAAAAGTTTCGCGTAGGCCGCTTCCGGCGTCGGCTGGTTGTCCTGATACCAGTCGACATAGGCCAAACTCCAGAAAATCGTACGGTATCCCAGCGCCCGCGCCTGTTTCAGATTCTCGACGCTGTATTTCCCCTGCGGCGGACGGTAGTAATGTGACAGTTCCCGCCCGGTTTTGTCGCGGTAGAGCGCCGCTAGACTTTCCAACTCCTGTTCAAAGTCCTCCTGCGCGGCGATTTTCGACATGTCCGGGTGATGATACGTGTGATTGCCCACAATGTGTCCCTCGTCGCCCATGCGCCGCACGATATCGGGCGCGGTCTCGACCATGTTCCCCACGACGAAGAACGCCGCCGGGGCGTGATGTTTTTTGAGCGCGTCTAAAATCGGTTCCGTGTAACCGTTCTCGTAGCCACAGTCGAACGTCAGATAGAGGACGCGCTTTCCGGTATCGCCCAGAAAATAGGCGTCGTAACGCGACAACTCCTCCTGTGAGGCGTTGCCGACAGGCGATTCCCCCTCTTTCGGGAAGGACAGTCCCCAGTTGGCGGCGGCGGACGCCGGAACAACGGCGCTTCCCAACGCGGCGGACAATTTTTGTCGACCGTTGCGGTAGAGAACCGCGAACAGTAACACGACTGTCAGCGGCAGAAGCAGATACAATAACAGCGGGCGGCGCGAACGCGGCATGACGGTCACTCCTTATAAAGTCAGGTAAGAATCATCATGCCCCGAAACGGATAAATGATACGCGAAAAAAGCCCCTCCCGTGTTCGGGAGGGGTGACATTTTATGTCATGGGGAAGCGTGGTTCGTTCGGATTACACAAGCCCCTGCGCGAGCATGGCGTTTGCCACTTTCTGGAATCCGGCGATATTCGCGCCCGCTACCAAGTCGCCCGCCACGCCGTACTGTTCGGCGGCGTCGTGGATGTTGTGGAAGATGTTGACCATAATGCCCTTGAGTTTGGCGTCGACCTCGTCGAACGACCAACTGTAGCGCATGCTGTTCTGACTCATTTCGAGCGCGCTTGTGGCGACACCGCCCGCGTTGGCGGCCTTCGCCGGGGCGAATAACAGTCCGGCGTTCTGGAATACGGCGATTGCTTCCGGGCGGCTGGGCATATTCGCGCCCTCGGCTACCGCCATTGCGCCGTTTTTGACGATAAGTTTCGCGGTTTCCTCGTCAATCTCGTTCTGCGTGGCGCACGGGAGCGCGATGTCACAGGGAACGCTCCAAATGCCCCGGAATCCTTCGGTATAGGTGCTGCCCGGCACGCGGTCGGCGTACTCCTGAATGCGCCCGCGGTGGCCGATTTTGATGTCCTTGACAATATCGAGTTTGATACCCGCCGGGTCATGGACAAAGCCGTTGGAATCGCTCATGGCGACGACTGTCGCGCCCAGTGCGGCGGCCTTTTCGGCTGCGAATGTCGCCACGTTGCCGGAACCGGAGATAACGACCGTCTTGCCCATGAAACTTTCGCCCTTCATGCGCTTCAACATTTCCTCGGTCAGATAGCACAGGCCGTAACCGGTGGCCTCGGTGCGCACGAGAGAGCCGCCAAAGTCCAGTCCCTTTCCGGTCAGCACGGCGGCGTCGTAACTGTCGCGGATACGCTTGTACTGTCCGAACAGATAGCCGATTTCGCGTCCGCCGACGCCGATGTCACCGGCGGGAACGTCGACAAACTGCCCGATATGGCGCTGTAACTCGGTCATGAAGCTCTGACAGAAGCGCATGACTTCGCCCTCACTCTTGCCCTTGGGGTCGAAATCCGCGCCGCCCTTGCCGCCGCCGATGGGCAGTCCGGTCAGACTGTTCTTCAGAATCTGCTCAAAGCCTAAGAATTTCAGAATGGACAGATTCACCGTCGGATGGAACCGCAGACCGCCCTTGTAGGGGCCGATTGCCGAATTGAACTGCACGCGGTAGCCGCGATTCACACGCACGTTTCCGGCGTCGTCGACCCACGGCACCCGGAACGTTACGACGCGTTCCGGCTCCACGAAACGCTCAATAAGACCGGTCTTTTCGTATTCGGGATGTTGCGGAAGCATTCTGTCGAGGCCTTCGAGGACTTCCAACACGGCCTGATGAAATTCCTTCTGCTCCGGGTCGCGTGTCGTGACCTGCTCGTAAACCCGCTTCAAATACGCGCTCTGTAACATGAACTGTTACCCCCATTCGGTCGCGCCCTGACGGACGCTGTATTTGGTTTTCCTGCGTGATTATACAGGAAACGGCGTATTCCGCACAAGAAGGAAATTTCCTGAAATCACGGGCGGATAACAAAATAATTTCCTAAAATTTTCACAAAAAGCCGCGCCGCCAACGCCGTGAAAGTACAATTTTGACGTTCTCCGTTAAAACGCACAAAATACACCCCCGAATTTCTCCACCCGGATTCCCGCACGTTCATAATTTGTTCACAATTTTTGCCCTATGTGTTGTATACTACAAGTGTACAGTTGCGCAAATCAGGAAGAACGCCGTATCACAGAATGGGGGTATTTTGTGAACATTGCCTATTTTCTTCTTCCCAAGGTAAGCGTGGCCTATCTCTATGAGGACTTCACCTTTCGTCAGGGACTGGAGAAAATGCGCCGGAAGGGTTACAGTGCCATTCCGGTTATCACGCGGGACGGTCAGTACGTCGGCACCGTCAGTGAAGGGGACTTTCTCTGGCACCTGCTCGACGAACGCATGGCTCTGCGTTCCGGATTCCGGGCGAATCTGGAGGAACTGCGGATACGGGACATTCTCCGGGTGGACAGTTACCGCCCTGTCCGCATTACCATGAGCGTGGAGGAACTGGTGCACTCCGTCATGAACCAAAACTTTGTCCCGGTTGTCGACGACACCGACCACTTTATTGGCATCGTCACCCGCAAGGACATTCTGCGCTACCTCGCTTACGGGAAAGAACAAGACCAGCAATTCATGAAAATTGTATGAAATCAGCGTCCCGGTTTCCGCGCCCGCCGGAAGCCGGGAGCGTTTTTGTCTGCCAAAAATTTCCAGAATATGCCATTTCTAAAAAATTCTTGCCTTTTTCCCGGAAATATGGTACCCTGTGGGCGGAATGGGAATCCGTTCCGAAATCATGCCGGGGAGGATATAAATATGTACCGAAAAACAATGGCGCTTTGTCTGCTGTCTGTCACGCTCTTATGGTCTCTGACGGCCTGCAAACAGCAAGTCGGAATCATTGGAGGCGCGGACGGCCCGACCTCGATTTTTGTCACCGACGGCGACACCGAAAACGCCATCATCATCGGCCCCGACGGGGAAGTGACCACGCCCGCCAACAGTGCCGACACTGATACCGCGTCCGATACGGGCGACGATACCGTGTCCGGCACGGACAGCGATATTATGTCGGACACGGACGCCGATACCGTGTCCGGCACGGACAGCGATATTATGTCTGACACGGACGCCGACACCGTGTCCGGCACAGATACCGATACCGCGTCCGGCACGGACAGTAATACCGTGTCCGGCGCGGACGCCGACGCCGTACCCAACCCGGACGGAATCCCCGCGACACCGGAGGAACCGCCTGTCCCGCTGACACTGGGTCTGTTGTCGGGCGCGTGGGCGGAAGCCGTCCGGGCGGAATTGTCCGCTTTTGAACAGGGCAACCATGTCGCGTGTGAAGTCCGGGAACTGTCCCGCGACGAACTCCACGCCGCGCTGTCACAGACGGATACCGCCTATGACCTCCTTATGGTACACAGTTCCAGTGTGGCGGAATTGCGTAAAACAAACGCGCTTGCCAGTCTCAGCGCGCTGGGCTACCGCCCCGACGACGACTTTATACCGTCCGTTCTCGACATCTGCGCCGACGGAAGCGCGTACACCCTCGCGCCGTGGTACGGTAACGCCACTGTCCTGCTCTGTAACAAGCAATCCCTGATTGCCTCCGACAGTTCCACCGACAGAATACAGAATCTGCAAAACCTGTTAGCGGTCTGCAAGGCCGCCAAACAGCGCGGGGAAATCGGTTTCGTATACCACCAGTCCCACGAAGACCGCGTAACGCTCGATTTCCTGCCGATTCTGCGGAGTTTCGACGGCTGGTTTGTCGACCACAATCAGAAACCCTCCATCTACACCAAGAAGTTTCAAGACGCCGTCAACTTCTTCCTCGAACTGACCGCCACCGGGAAAGCCCTCCCCGATTCGGAGTTCATCAAGGCCATTGACAGCGGCAAGGCCGCTGTAGGCTTTATCCGCTCCGACTGGTACACGCCGTCCGCGAAAAGTGCCGCGACCTACATCGTATTCCCCGGCGCGGCGACAAAAGGCGGTGAACCCCATGCCGCCGGAACCTGTACCATCTGGGGGCTGGGCATTCCCGCGAACAGTCAGCACCCCGAACAGGCCGAACGCCTCCTTGAATACCTCATGCACCCCAACATCCAAAGAAACCTGATTGCGTCCGGCGTCACGCCCTGCCGCTACTCGCTCTTACAGGACGCCGAAATTTTGAAGTCCCGCCCCCACTACGCGAAAGTCCTCGCGGCACTGGAACAAAGTCAGTATGTGCCGACGCTCACGGAGTGGCCGGAAATGGCCGATATCCTCGGCGAAGAACTCTGGAAGGTCATGGCCGGACGCAAGAAAGTAACGGAAGCTCTCGACGACGCCCAAAAGCGTATGGAAGCCCTGTTAGCGGGAGAACCACGCCCCGACGCCCCCGCCGAAGATGTCCCGTGACAATTTTACAGAAAATGTCGCTCTTGTCTCCCCCCAAAAGGGGGGAGATGTCGCCGTAAGGCGACAGAGGGGGGATTT
The DNA here is from genome assembly GCA_017445875.1 of Oscillospiraceae bacterium. Lineage (GTDB taxonomy): Bacteria > Bacillota > Clostridia > Oscillospirales > Oscillospiraceae > Oscillibacter. The sequence continues at coordinate 14,892 of JAFSRZ010000038.1, forward strand.
TCGCCCCCACCCGGCGCTGACGCGCCACCCTCCCCCGATAACGGGGGAGGCAAGCGAACCCCGTACAATATTTCCGCGCAAAGCGAAAAAAACACTTGCATTCCGTCCGGAAGCGTGGTAGAATGAATCCCGCTTTCGTCGGGTGAAAGCTCGCCGGGGCAATCTGAATCCGAAAGGGGTGAACAACGAGCATGAAAGAAGGAATCCATCCCAGTTATCAGCAGACTACAATTACATGCGCCTGCGGTAATGTAATTGAGACAGGTTCCACCAAGAAGGATATCAAGGTGGAAGTCTGCTCAAAGTGTCACCCCTTCTTCACGGGCAAGCAGAAGCTGGTCGATACCGGCGGACGCGTGGCGAAGTTCAACAAGCGCTTTGGCCTCGGCAAGTGAAACAGGGTGTGAAAGAAGGCTCGTCGGAGACGGGCCTTTTGTCGTACATAGGAGGGACACACATGGGCAGTAAAGACAGTCGTTTAGCGGTGTCGGGGGTGTTCGCGGTCATTATCGCGTGGAGTGTGCGGAGCGCCGGGAACGGCTGGATAGTCAGTCTCGGCGCAGGACTGCTCGGCGGCGCGGTCTACTGGCTCGTCAGCCGCCTTATCTTCGACTGAACAAAACCGCGCCCTCCCGAATTTCTCCGGGAGGGCGTCGCATTCAGGAAACCGGATTTTTCCGGCCGCCTCGATTACGGGAGTTTGTCGTTCTCAATGACCATTTTCGGGTTGTAATAGGTAATGCCGTCGTAAGACATGGAGGTATCGCTATTCACATTTGTGTATCCCCAAGGCGAATTAGAATATCCGTCGGCGAAAATGCCCAAATGCAAATGCGCACCGCTGGAAGCACCGGTATTGCCCATAGTGCCGATTTTCTTTCCCTGAGAGACCTTGCTTCCAACGTCAGGACAGGCCGAGTAACTGTCCAGATGGCTATACAGGGAGTAGACGGTTTTCCCATTAAAGCTGTGCTTGATAATCACATGGAGGCCGTTTGCACCATCATTACGTCCACCGCCTTTATACTTTACAGTACCATCGGCAACGGCGTAAACGGAAGCGCCCTCTCCGTCATTGGCGACAATATCCCAGCCGGAATGATACGGACGACCTGCCCGCGAGTTCGCCTTGTTTCCGAAAGACTGCGTCTCGTAATACGAGCCTGCCTCAAAGGGCGATTTCCAGAAATCGGATGAGGAGGTGTCATTCCCCTTACTATCCTCTTTCTCCGTCCACTTTGCGTTGTCTACTTGGGATTTCTTGGCCCAGCCCATTTTCCATACGCCGCTGTCCAGCTTGTAGATTAACTGGTAATATTTCCCGGAGCTGTCTTTGCCCAGAATATATACCTTGTCACTGCTGTTGTTGCTCTTGACGTATCCATAGTCACCATTGGCGTCGGAATAACGGTAGATACTGATTTTCGCGTTCAGGGCAATGTATTCGTACTCTTTCGTGAGGTCGAAACTGGTGAACTTCTTCCGCTCAAACCATGCGGTAGACCGTCCACCGGAATCCAGCGGGTAGGAAACCTTGATTGCCTTGCCGTTACTGCTGATTTTCACAATCCGGCACTCGTCGGCGTCGTGCGAACTGTCCGCCTTAACGCGAATCCATTTCGAGGACTTCTTTGTCAAGGCTTCGTCGGAATAGCCGTACAGTCTGCACTTGCTGTCGCCGCTGTCCTTTAAGGCGTAGACCCGGATATACACACTTTCCGACGCTTTGGGCTTCTCCTTGGAGGCCGCCAACGCAATGGACGGAACCAGCGTCAGCACCACCAGAAGAGCCGCTAAGACACATGAGAATTTTTTCATAACAACTCCTTTCTGTCCGCGTGCGCTTTCTCATGTCCGACAGCCGGTACCAGAGAAAAGCGGAAACATGTCCGCTTTCTCCTTCCCGGTCTGCCGGAAACACAATAACGGCGTCGAGTGTGAAACTCAACGCCGCCTAAAATCAGGCACAACACATAGACCATTATTTCCACGCCATTTCCCTTGATAAAAAAACGGAAGCGCGGATATAATAGAACTACGGTGCGATTAAAAATCGCTGTGTTGAGTTTTGGGTTTAACTGGTACACTCAATGCAGGGTCGTTGGAGTTGCGACCTCTAACGACCTGCCGCCTTTACTATGTTTCCAAGTGTAGTATACCATGTTATTTTCAGGGATGTCAAGAGGTTTTTTGAAATTTTTTCATATCGTAAAAAGCGCCGGGGAACAACTCCCCGGCGTTGTACTTGTTACGCTTTGGTTTCGGCCTCGGTCAGGTGCGTGACGGGATACGATTTTGTCTCCCCGCCCGGCGGCGTGATGAGATGTGCCATTTCCACGTCGTTCAGGCTTGTCAGATACGGCGTCTGGGTGCAACTCTGTAACGCGGCGTCCTTCTTGAACTTCTCGACGTTCGCGGTACCCATTGCCACGGGGGCGATTGTCCCGGCACCCGCCACACAGCCGCCCGGACACGCCATGCCTTCCAGCAGACCGCCGTTGTACTTTCCGGCTTTCGCCATCATCATCATCTTGCGGCACTCGCGGAGGCCGTCGGCGCGCTGGATTTCGACTTTGCGGTCTGGGGCAAGGTGCGTGATTGTCTCGGCGACCGCCGCCGCCACGCCGCCGCTGACCGCGAAGCCGCGCCCGTACCCGGTGCCGTTCTCCATTTTCTCTTCCGGGTCTTCCTCGATTTTGGTGAAGTCAATTTCCTTGGCGTCGAAAATGCCCTGCATTTCCTCGAATGTCAACACGAAGTCCACGTCAGAGCGAATCGTGCGGCGGTTGGCCTCCGACTTCTTGGACGCGCAAGGCCCCACAAACACGACCTTGCTGTCCGGGTACAGCAGTTTGACCATACGCGCCGTAATGACCATGGGCGTCAAGGCCATGGAAATGTACTCACTCTGTTGCGGGAACAGCTTCTTGCACATCATGCTCCACGCCGGACAGCAACTCGTACCCATGTACGGCATTTTCTCCGGGACTTCCTCCAAGAACGCGTGCGCCTCCTGCACGGTACACAAGTCCGCGCCGATAGCGACTTCCACGACCTCACTGAAGCCCAGAATTTTCATGGCGGCGCGGATTTTGCCGGGGGTGGCCTCCTTGCCGAACTGTCCCACGAAGGCCGGTGCGACACACGCTATGACCTGTTCGCCGCGCTGAATGGCGCGGACAGTCTGGTAAATCTGGCTCTTGTCGGCAATCGCGCCGAAGGGACAGTTGACAATGCACATGCCGCAGTTGACGCACTTGTCGTAATTGATTTTGGCGCGTCCCATTTCGTCGGACTGGATGGCGTCCATACCGCAGGCGGCGGCACAGGGACGCTCAATCTTGGAAATCGCCCGGTACGGACACTGCATGAAGCACTTGCCGCACTTGATACATTTACTCTGGTCGATGTGACAGCGCTTGTTTTCGTCGAGATAAATCGCGTCCTTGGGACACACATTCTGGCACGGATGGGAAATGCACCCCTGACAACTGTCGGTGATACGAATCTGTTTCGGCGGACAGGCGTTACAGGCAAAGGGAATGATGTTGACGAGTGGTTTTTCAAAGTGTTTCTTGGAGGCGGCGTCGCCCATTTCGTCCATTTCGTCAATCGTCGCGCTGATGGGGAGCTGATTATTGGGGTCCTGCATATTCAGTCCCAGCGCGAGGCGGATACGTTCCTTGATAATGGCGCGTTCCAGAAATACGTCTTTGCGGTGCTTGGCGATTTCGCCGGGAATGAGCTTGTAGGGAATCATGTTGACCCGCGAAAGGTCGCCGCCCTCGTAGGCCAGCAGTGCCACTTCCTTAAATACGCTTCTGCGGATGTCGTCCACAGCGCTGTGTACGCCTCTCATAACGTCTCCTCCTTTGCATGTCGCACGGCGTTTCCCCTCGATAGAGGTCTCATTATAACGGATATTCGGCGAATTTGCAAGCGGTTATTTCGCCCGTGCGCGAGAAATTGTAGAAACTGCCGGGAAATTTTCCACGCTGTCAAAGCGTGACGGGGCGGGCGGGGCGATTTCGGACAACGTTCCCGCGCCACACGACAAGGGGAGTATCAAATTTTGACATTTACATTTCCCGCGCTTTATGGTATGATTTCCAACGGCGGATTCATCCATGAAGCGCGTTTATCCGCCACCACATAACGGAGGTCTTTTCGTATGAAGAAAATACGCTCATGTCTGGCGCTTTTTCTGGTTGTGACGGCTCTGCTGTCGCTGACATTCCCCGCGCTGGCGGATTCGGAGGCGCTCGGAACCACGGTTCAGCGCACGGATACCGCTATTCACCAGAACACGCAGCTTTCGACGAATGTTTTTTGGAGTTCGTACTTCTCGAACTTCCGCACGGAAAATTTTGTCACCTACAAGCCCAACGGCGACGTAAAGCCCATCGTGACTTACGGCGACGCCCTGACGGATGTCAGCACCATGACACGCGCCGCGAACTATTTACAGAATAACGGCTACCGGGTCGTGTGCGGAATCAACGGCGACTTCTTCAACACAAAGAACGGTTTGCCGGTTGGCTTAGTCGTCACGGACGGCAAACTCCGCACGTCTGACGCCGGATACTACGCCATTGGTTTCCGCGCCGACGGGAGCGCGATTCTGGGCAAGCCGTCCCTGAAAATCCACGCCGATTTCGGCTACAAAATCTACGAGGAAAGCGGATACGGCACGCAGGTTGTACGCGATATCGCCGCCATTAACAAGGCGCGTGTCTCGACGGGCGGCATTTACCTGTTTACCCGCGACTTCAGTTCGAGTCACACCACCGGCAACACGGAAAACGGCTTCGACGCCATTTGCACGGTGATTTCCGGGTCACTGACCATCGGCGGCACGGTCAAAATGCGCGTCGACGAGGTGCGGGAGACCGCCAAGGCGACACCCATTGCCGCGAATCAGATTGTATTGTCCGTGAACCGTAAATCTAACGAGTATTGGCAAAAGGCGTTTGTGAATCTCCCGGTTGGCTCTACAATCACGCTGACAGTCACGGCGGCCGACGAACGTTGGAACACTGTACAACAGGCCATGGGCGCGCTCTATCTGCTCGCCGAAAACGGCAAAATTGTCAACACGACGCAGACTTCCAAAGGCCCCCGGACGGCTGTCGGACAGAAACCCGACGGAACCTTGATTTTCTACACCATTGACGGCAGAATCAGCGGACACTCTATCGGCGCGACACTCTACCAGACCGCGCAACGCCTGTTGGAATTAGGCTGTTCCACGGTGTTGGGACTTGACGGCGGCGGCTCGACAACGATTTCCGTCACTATGCCCGATTCCACCAAGGCCGCGACAATCAACAAGCCGTCCGAGGGAACCGAACGCGCCGTCACAAATAAGCTCTTTCTCGTCTCCGACAAGAAAGCCACCGGCGTTCTTGACCACTTCTATGTAGTGCCTGACCATGCCGTCGTGCTGGCGGGAAGTCAAGTCCGGCTGACTGTCACCGGCGTGGACACAGCGTACTTTCCCATGGAGGCGGCCTGTAATTTGAGCGCGTCCGCCGGAACCTTGAACGGACAAACCCTCACAACGCCCAAGGGCGGTGGAAAGGTGACAGTCACGGCGTCGGCGAAGCAGAAAACAGGCAGTACCGTCATTGAGGCCGTCACAACGCCCGATTCCATCACCGTGCGCAACGCCGCCGGGAAGGCGGTCGAGACATTGCAACTGTCTCCGGGGGCGTCGGCGCAGTTGACCGCCAGCGCCGCCTACAAACATTTGAAACTGTACGCCGAGGCGGGCGCGTTCAACTGGTCGAACGCCACGCAGTACGGCAAGATTTCGGATACCGGCCTCTACACCGCCGTCAAGCCCGGCGACGATACCATTACTGTCACCTGTGGCGGACGAAGCGTCAAGATTCCCGTCACGGTCTCCAAGGTGCCGCTGAAAGAGCTGGAAGATTTCGAGGAAACGCCGTCCGGCACCGGAAACGGCGCGGCACTTGTCAACGTTGTCGGCGGCGAATATCCGCGCTACGGACGCGGCGCGGGAGAGTTCCACTACGACATGAGCGGACAGACACCCACTGTCACCGAGGACAATTCCACGCGCATGACCGCCGAAGAGCTTGCGGAATTGTCGGGCATGATTCCCGAAGAGGGCGTCCCGGTGTCGTGGGAGGCCGTGTCGGACGTGTACGGCGAGGATATCGGCGCTTTGCCGCCCGATTTCGATGACATTATTCCGTCCGAGAACGGTTTACCGGACGATTCCGGCGACATTCTCCCGTCCGGGAGCGGTTCGCCGGACGAAAGCGGCGAGATTTTCCTGTCCGGGAACGATTCGCCGGACGAAAGCGGCGAGATTTTCCCGTCCGAGAACGGTTCACCGGACGATTCCGGCGACATTCTCCCGTCCGGGAACAGTACACCGGACGAAAGCGGCTCTGTTGAGGTCAGTTCCGACATTGAACAGGAGGAAATCTGGAACCCGACATCGAACAGTGTCTATGATGAAACATTCCAGTACGGCGGACTGGAATGGGCGGACGATTTACAGTGGGCGGACGCGTTCGCCTCTGGCGTTGACAGCGATGAAAGCCTGTACGGCAACGCCGCCGCTTCCGTACCCGACGGCGAGATTATTGACAGCGGCGATATCGTCCCGCCCGCTGACAATAACGATACCATTCCCCCCGCCGATAATGGCAATACGCAAGCCGCGCCCGACAATGTGAAACTGTTGGACGGCGGCGGGAGTGTCGGCGTACAGTGGCGCTATACAAGGCCGTTGTCCGCGCCGGGTATCCCCTATGAGAGCGTGTCGATTTGGGTCAAGGGCGACGGTTCGGGCAATCGCTTCTGTCTGCTCTGCCGCGACGCCTCCGGGAACGAAACACAAATCCCCGTCACCGCGCTGGACTTCACCGACTGGCGCAGAGAGTTTGTGCCGCTGGGCAGTACCGCCTACTCTATCGCCGGATACGCCGTCAACACGCCCACCGGCACCGCCGACGACCAAGTGTTTGAGGAGACACCCCGCGCCGGGGTCATCTACCTTGACCAGATGGTAGCCACCTACAACGGCCTTGTGGACACAGTTCCGCCCTCCGTCAAGCTGTCGCGCAAGGACAACGTGATTACCGCCACAGTACAGGACACCATGGACGGCGTGCTTCCGCGTACGTCAATTCGTGCCGCAGTCAACGGCGTTTCCGTCGCCGGTTCCTATAACACTAATACCGGCGTCATGACCGTGACTGTCCCCAAGGCGACAGACGTTCAGGAGCCGACACGCGTCACTGTCACCGCCCGCGACGCCTCCGGCAACATCGGACGCGCTTCCGTCGACATTGCCCCGTACAACGTCACCAACAAGTTTAACGACATCGAAGGCTGCTGGGCGAAAGACTATATCAACTTCCTGTATAACCGCAAGATTGCCGAACCGTACGCCGACGGCGCGTATCACCCTTACGACATTATCACCCGCGCCGAGTTCGCCGTCATGCTGGCAAGAGCCATGAATCTTGACGGGCGGACATATGCCGACGTACAGTTACCGTACGCCGACCTTGACGAGATTCCGGCGTCCGCGCTTCCGGCGCTCAAAGCCCTGTACGCCGAGAACATCATGCGCGGTTCCACCGAGGCCGACGGAAAAACGTATCTCAAACCCAACAGCGGTCTGACCCGCGCCCACGCCGCCGCTATGATTGGTCGCAGTCAGAAATTAGGCTACGGTTCCGCCGAACTCAAGTTCCCCGACGCCGATTCCATTCCGGCGTACGCGGTGCCTCATATCCGGGTCATGGTTGCGCGGGGCATTCTGGCGGGCTACGCCGACGGCTATTTCCGCTCCGGCAACAACATCTCACGCGGACAAATGGCGAAAATCCTCTATTTCCTTGCCTGACACCTCATCATATTGCGCGGCCTGTCGCCGTACAGGCCGCGCAACGGAAAAGGAGTTGACACCATGAAAAACTGTATCATCACCATCAGCCGGGAATACGGCGCGGGCGGACACTCTATCGGCAAACGCGTCGCCGGGGAACTGGGCATACCGTTCTATGACCGCGATATCGTCAAGCAGACCGCAGAGGCCAGCGGATATCCCCCCGAACTCGTCGAGACCGAGGGCGAGGACATTTCCCGCACGGATTCCATTATCCGGGGTATTGTCGCCTCCAGCGTGTTCTACAGCGACAGTCAGGACGTGATACACGATGTCCAGCAGGCCATTATTCTGCGCTTCGCCCAACAGGGGCCGTGTGTGATTGTGGGGCGTTGCGCTGACGAGGTTATCCGCAAGGCGGGTATCGACGGACTGCACGTCTTTATCTACGCCGATGACGTACACCGCGCCATGCGCGTCAGTGAAATGCTCGGACGCTCCAACGCCACGGAAATTCAGCGTTTGATGTCCCGCAAGGACGCCAGCCGCCACGCCTATTACAACCGCTACACCGGAAAGAAGTGGGGCGACGGCCGGAATTATCATCTGACAGTCGACAGCGGCGCGTTAGGCTATGACCTGTGTACAAAACTCATCGTCGAGGCCGCGAAGGCCTTGGACGCCTCCGCCGACGCGAAGCCGAAACTCAAAAAGGACAAGTGACATGTTCAACGGTTTTTCACAGGCGACAGTCGACTTTATGTGGGGGATTCGCTTCAACAACAATCGGGAGTGGTTTCAGGCGCACAGGCCGGAATACGTGACTTGTTTCCAACAGCCCATGACCGCGCTCGCCGACGAACTTTGGGATTTTCTCAACAAACAGCGCCCCGACGACGGACTGACCCGCAAAGTGACACGGATTTACCGTGACGCCCGGCGACTGTTCGGGCGCGGCCCCTATAAAGACCATTTATGGTTCACGGTGGAGCGTCCAACGGAACCCCCCGACGCGTGGACGGGCAAGCCCGCGTTCTGGTTTGAACTCGGCCCCGATTATTGGAGTTACGGCCTCGGCTACTGGATGCCGAAGCCTGTTACCATGGCGAAACTCCGCGCCCGTATCGACCGCGAACCCGAACCCATGGAACGTCTGACGCGGCGTCTGAACCGTAACCCCGAATTTACATTAGAGCTGGACGAGTACCGCCGTCCGCGTTCGGAAGCGCCGTCGGAACTTTTGTCGCCGTGGTACAGGGCGAAATCGTTTGTCATCATCCATTCAGAAGCGCTGACAGAGGAACTCTACAGCCGCGCCATTGTCGAACGCCTCAAAACCGGCTTTACGTTCCTGTTGCCGTACTACGACTGGTTGCAGGCCGTCGACGCGGAACCGGAGCCCGATTTATACGAAAGGAAGCGGAAATCATGAAAACATGTCCGAATCGTGAAACAGCGTTAGCGTTACTGAAAAAGTACAACAGCGAACCGTTCCACATCCGCCACGCGCTGACTGTCGAGGGCGTCATGCGCTGGTACGCCAATGAACTTGGCTTTGCCGACGACGCCGATTTCTGGGCGACGGTCGGACTGTTGCACGACGTGGACTTTGAACAGTGGCCCGACGAACACTGTCAGAAAGCCCCGGAACTGTTAGCGGAAATCGACTGTTCCCCGGAGTTCGTCCACGCCGTTTGCAGTCACGGCTACGGGATTTGTTCCGACGTGGAGCCGGTGGAGGTCATGGAAAAGGTACTGTTCGCGGCGGACGAACTGACGGGACTGGTATTCGCGGCGGCGAAAATGCGTCCGAGCCACAGCGTACAGGACATGGAGGTAAAGTCACTGAATAAGAAGTTCAAGGACAAACGTTTTGCGGCGGGGTGTTCGCGGGACGTAATCCGTACGGGCGCGGAGCGTCTGGGCTGGGAGCTGTCCGAACTGATGGACAAGACCATACAGGCCATGCGCACGTGTGAGGACGACGTAAACGCCGCCATGGAGCCGCTGGAGGGTTAATCACATGGACGATAACGCGTATCAATCCGGTGAAATATTCCTCTCTATGGTGCAGACGGAGTATCAAACCGAAAAAGACCGCGCCGCCGCGTTTGACTCTAAAATCGCGTTTTCTATTCCTATCATTTCCGCCTACTTTTTTCTCCTTGCGCAGGATACAAATATCGTAACTATTCAGTCATACAATTTGTAGGTAAGCGCGTCACAAGCACTATATATTGTGGTTTTCGGCGAGATTTTGGAGGTTTTGCTATCGAAATTTCCGTAAAAAGCGAGCCGATTTTACAGATTAAGGAAATTCAAA
>JAFSRZ010000039.1 GCA_017445875.1 Oscillospiraceae bacterium
TGACCAATCTCCGCCCTCAGAGTTCTACCTCATAGTTAGCCGGACTGTTTCAACCGGCACGGGTGTTCTTCCGGAGATTCCGCCCGCTGTAAAGTCAGCGCGAACTAACGCCACGGCTTTCAAATTTTAGGCGTCTTTCACTTTCATTCAGTGACAATTGTTTATCAATGCGTATACTTGACCACGTTTTAAGAAACTTAACATCGCCTCCTTTTTATTGGGCAGAATTAACTCATTTAAGGTGAGTTTATCATACCTAACCGCCGCTGTCAAGAGGCTTTCGTGCGGGGAGTTGCCCCGTATGTGTAAAGGAATCGTTGGAAAGGCGCGATTCCCGCCCGCCCTCTATCGCCTTGTGGCGATATCTCCCCCCGTTATCGGGGGGAGACAAGCGCGGCGTTCCGCGACATTGTGTCATGATGTTTCCAAACGCTCGCCGGGAAGGTCGGCTTCCCCGGCGGGCGTCATCGACAGCGACGCCCCCGACAACTGCCGCAACCGTTCCGCGAATATATCCGCCGCGCCGTCGGGAAATGCCGCGTGAATTGTCACCGCCGCGCCGTAGTCCGTGCCGGACACGCGTCCGCCGCGTGCCTGTATTTCGCGCTGAACCTGTTCCAGTAGCGGATACGTGCAAGGCACGTCCCACAATGTCCAGCGTACGACTTCCGCGACGCCCGCCGCGTCAAGCGTGTCCTTTGCGGAACGGGAGTAGGCGCGTGTCAGGCCGCCCGCGCCCAGCAGTACCCCGCCGAAATAGCGCGTCACCACGCAACAGACATTCGTCACGCCGCGCCGCTGGAACACGTTCAACATGGGTTGTCCGGCGGTTCCCTGCGGCTCTCCGTCGTCGGCGTAGCGGACAACGCCGTTTCGCAACAGGTAACACCAGCAGTTATGACGGGCGTCGTGATATTTTTTCCGTGTCTGGTCAATGCGAAGCCGTGCGGCGTCCTCGTCGTCGACGCGCCAGACATGTCCGATAAAGCGGGAACGTTTTTCGGTGAACTCGGTTTCGGCGTCCTGAAACGGTACATAATAACTCATACGCCGCCGCCCTCCGTCCGTGCGTACGCCCGCACCTGTCCGAACACCGCCGGACTGCACACCGCCGTCACGGCGATTCCGTCCGGCTGATAGTCCACGGCCTCTACTGACGCCTCGCGGTACAACGTATCCAGCAACGCGCCCTTGTCGTAGGGCAGAAACAGCGATACGCGTTTCACGCCGGGGTCAAGACGCTTTGCTATCATGTCGAGCAGTGCGGGGACGCCCTCGCCTGTCCGCGCCGACAGCAGACAAATATCGTCGCCGTGCGGCATGATTTCCCCCGGCGGGAGTTTGTCGCACTTGTTGAAGATGTTGATTCGCGGCAACTCCCCCGCGCCTAACTCCATAATCAGCGCTTCCACAACCTCCGACTGCCGCCGCCATTCCGGGTTCGACACGTCAATGACATGTAGCAGAATGTCGGCGTACTCCAACTCCTCCAGCGTGGCGCGGAACGCCTCCACTAATTGATGTGGCAACTTCCGGATAAAGCCCACTGTGTCACTGACCACGACATTTAATGTGTCGCTGACGGTCAGCAGACGCGACGTGGTGTCGAGGGTGTCGAAAAGGCGGTCATTCGCCGGAATCGCGGAGCCTGTCAGACGGTTTAACAGCGTCGACTTTCCGGCGTTCGTATAGCCCACGATGGCGGCTACCGGGATTTCACGCCGTTCACGTGTCCGGCGCTGTGTGCCGCGCACCCGGCGCACGTCCTCAAGGTCGGCTTTGAGCTTGTCGATTTTGCGCCGGATGTGGCGGCGGTCGGTCTCTAACTGCGTCTCGCCGGGGCCTTTGGAGCCAATCGGGCCGCGTCCGCTGGTACCCGCCTGACGTTCCAAGTGCGTCCACATGCCCGTTAAGCGCGGCAACAGATAGCGATATTGTGCCAACTCTACCTGTAAACGTCCCTCACGCGTCCGGGCGCGTTGCGCGAAGATGTCCAGAATCAGCCCGCAACGGTCTAAAACCTGTACTTTGAGCAGTTCCGTCAGCACGCGCATTTGTGACGGCGACAGGTCGTTATCAAAAATGACCATCGTCGCGCCGACGTTCTCACACCACAGCCGGACTTCCTCCGCTTTCCCCTCGCCGATAAATGTCCGGGGGTCGGGCGACGGACGGTTTTGCAGGATGATTCCCTCGACGCTTCCGCCCGCCGTCTCGACTAACGCCGACAGTTCGTCCATGCTCTCGTCGTCGGAACTCTCGTCGCGGCCTAACACGGGGGAATGCAGTCCCACAAGCACTACTTTGTCACGGATTTCGTTTTCTGTCATAGGCAATTTCCCCTTTCAGGTCTCTGGAATCAGCGTCACGCGGAAATGGAAGTCGGTTTCGTCGAAACGGTACTGTTCCAGCAAATCGGGGCCGCAACTCGCGGAGCCGATACCGTCCTGTTTGTAGTCCAGACACAATACCGTGTGTCCGCTGGGGCAGAGTTCAAAACTGTGCCGCTTGTGCGTCAACTCCTCTTGCGTGTACGGCGACACATTGAAGCTGAACGGCGTTTCGCTGACGGCGTGGAATGTCCGCCCGCCGCCGCTGACAGTCACAAAGTCACAGTCAACATGACTGCCGTTTTCCTGCGGGCGCAAATAGTCCTCGTGCATGTCCGCGACAGAGGACGCATACAGGCCGTAACTGGACGCCCGGCGCTTGTCCGCGTAACTCTCCATGGGGCCGTAACCGCAGTATTGGACTTGGTTGAGCGTGTCCGGGAGAAATACACGTAGGCCGAAGCGCGGGAGTTCGGGAAAGTCCGGGTTGCGATTCACCCACGTTTCCAGCGTGATAACGCCGTCAGGGCGGATTGTCCACGCCGTTTCCATGTCCAAAAAGGGCTGCACCGACGCCGACGCCATAGACTGTACCGTGTGAAAGACGACATCTCCGCCGATTATCTCACAGCGTGTTTCATAGGCGCGTGTCACGGCCTTGTCGTAACGCGCCGCGAGCCATGACAATTTACGCGAAGTGTCGGGCGTAAGGGAGTTGTCGTTGTCGACGGGGGCGCGCCAGATGTTGAACTCTATGGGGCGGTCAAGCCATTCCGCGCCGTCGAAGCATAAGCGCGTCGGCAGACCCGTTCGGAGACTGAACACGTAACAGAGACGGTCATTCTGTACGGTCAAGGTCGTGGGCGTCTCCGTGACTTTGAACGGGGAGCCGTCCGGGCGGGGACGTTCCAGCAGTCGAAGCGCCGTTTGATTACGGTTATCTGTGCCTTGCAAGGAGATTTCGTCGAAGCCCAGCGGCAGTCCGGCCGGACACAACGCGGTTTCGTGAAGCAGGAACGCGTTAATTTTCAGGGTGTACTTTCCCGCCGACAGTTCCGGGAGTTTCAACATTGCGACGCCTTCCGTATGCGGCGCAACCGGCGGAACATCTAACGCGCCGGTCTCCGTCACAACGCCGTCGCGGAGCAGTTCCCAGTTCAGAGATAAATATTCGTTCAGGTTCGTAAAGTCCAAATAGTTGTGAAGCGTCAACGCGCCGCTGTCCGGGTCGCAGGACACCACCCGCGCCGGACGGTGTACATTTTTGTACTCCAACAGTCCCGTATGCGGTGTGCGGTCGGGGTACACCATGCCGTCCATGCAGAAATTGCCGTCGTGTAAGTCCTCGCCGTTGTCGCCGCCGTACAGATATTTCGGCTTGCCGTTACCGGCGCGTCCGGCGTATACGGCATGGTCGCACCACTCCCAGATGAAGCCCCCGCACATAATCGGACTGCTTTCAATCAACTGGAAATAGTCCTCCAAGTCGCCGGGACCGTTGCCCATCGAGTGGGCATACTCACACATGATAAACGGCTTGTCGGGACTGTCCGACAGATAGTCGCGGATTTCCTGATAAGTCGGATACATCCGGCTGTAGAGGTCAAGATTTGAGAAGTCATACTTCCGCTTGTGGCTGTGATGAATGGCGCTTTCGTAGTGGGTCAGCCGCGACGGGTCAAAGCGTTTCGCCCACGCTGACGCCTCCTCGAAGCAACAACCGTACGCGCACTCGTTGCCCATTGACCATATCACGGCGCAGGGACGGTTTTTGTCACGCTGTATGTTGCTTTGCACGCGGTCTAACGTTGCCTCTAAAAAGTCCGGGTTGTCGGCAAAAAGTTCGTTCCAGCGTTCCTCATGCGCGTCGTTGTCGGGGCGGTACACCGAAAACGCGCCGTGGCTCTCACAGTCGGCCTCGGCGATGACATAGAAGCCGTATTCGTCGCAGAGTTGCGGGAACCACGGCGCGTTGGGATAATGGCTTGTCCGTATGGCGTTGATATTGTGGCGGCGCATAAGTCGCAAGTCGCGGGTTGCCTGTTCCATGCTGATAGTGTAGCCCGTCACGGGGTCGGAGTCGTGGCGATTCATGCCGCGAAACTTTACCGGGACACCGTTTATCAACACTTGACAATCTTGCACACAGATTTCCCGGAATCCCACGCGGTCGGTAATGACTTCTCCGGGCGTTTCGAGTGTCAGCGTGTACAGATACGGCGTCTCTGCCGTCCAGCGGCGCACGTCCGGCACGGTCAATTCCGCTGACTGCTGATAGTTGCTGTCGTCTGATATGTCATGAAATGTCGCCGTGCCGACAATGTTGCCGTCGGCGTCGGAGAGCGTCAGCGCCGCCGGAACCGCGTCACGGAAATACTTTGCCCGGACACACAGTACCGCGCCGGAGCCGTTGAAAGTCGTAGTCGTGAAATAGTCACAAATCGCGTTTTCCGGGCGCTTCAAAAGGTACACGTCGCGGAAAATGCCGCTCATGCGCAACTTGTCTTGGTCCTCTAAATAACTGCCGTCGCACCATTTCAGCACAAGCACCGCTAAACGGTTTTCGCCGTCGCGGAGAGTGTCCGTCACGTCGAACTCGGCGACGGCGTGCGACACTTGACTATAGCCGACAAATGTTCCGTTCAGCCAGACGTAACAACAGGAATCCACGCCTTCAAAATTCAGGTAAGCGCGGGGCGCGGCGGCGTCTGTCTGATACTCAAATGTCGTCACGTACGCGCCGCACGGGTTCTCACGCGGCACATACGGCGGGTCTACCGGGAACGGGAAACGGAAATTTGTGTACTGATTGCTGTCAAAGCCCTGTGTCTGCCAGCAGGACGGCACCGGGATTTCCCCGTACCCGGACACGTCGAAGTCGGCCTCATAAAACGGCACTTGCATTTCGTCGAGCGCCGGGAAATAGCGGAATTTCCAGTTCCCGTTGAGAAACTGTATCCGGTCGGACGCCTCGCGCTGTGCGGTCAAGTTGTCCATGCGGCGCGACGCCGGGACATAGTATGCCCTGTGCGGCATAGTGTGGACATGGAGTGTGTGCAAGTCCTCGTGATAGTGCGGAATCATGATTGCTCTCCTCTCCTGCTGATAGCCTCATCCGGCAATCTGTTCTTGAACGGCTGTCGCGTTCCGGTACAAATACTCCGGGGCAATGTCAATTTCCCCATTATTCCAGACAGGCGCGCCGTAGTCAATGTAGACATCACGGAACATTTCCGGGTTTTTCAACGGCACAAAAGCCGGTTCGGACAGTAACGGCGTAAAATCGAATATTTTCGCCTCTCCCGTGTTGAATCTGAGCCAGAGGCGGTATCCGTCCAGCGGACGGACGCCATTGACTTTGACGCTTTCCCGCTGTTCTCCCGCGTAGGCAATCCCGTCTATAATGTACATGAAAAGTCCTCCTTAACGCAACGGCTCGATTTTGCCAAATGGAATATTGCGTACCGCCTGATTCCAAGCAATATACAACTCTTCCTCGTGGATTGCCGCCCATGCCTGTACTAATCTCAACTGCTTTACCGGGAGACTTCCGGCAAGCAGTTCTCCGTCCACGCCGACAGAGGCCTCATAATCACCGTAGAAAACGTGAAAATGGGGGCGATGGTGTCTGGAATCGTCACTGTACATCATTTTTATGACGATATTATAAAATCTGCAAAGTTCGGGCATAGCGTTCTTTCCTTCCTGTGGTTTGTGGCTTGTGTCTCTTTAATCTTATCAGAACGGCGCACAAAGTCAAGGGAAATCCGTTGAAAATCCCGCTTGTGTGTGCTACAATCATCCGGTATCCCGCCGTGACAGGAGTTGAAGCCTATGCGCATGCGAAAAAAGAAAAACCTCGTCCCCCGCTTGGAACGCTGTTCCGCGAAACTGATTCCAGACCCCGCCGCGCTGCGCGGACAGTGGCGCGGCCTCATGCCGTCGGCGCGTGGACTGTGGCTCGAACTCGGCTGCGGCAAGGGACGCTTTACGGCGGGCGTGGCGGCGTCGGAGTCGGAAACACTGTTCATCGGCGTGGAAGTCGTGCGGGAAGCGTTAGTCGTCGCCATGGAACGCTGTCTCGAACTGCCCAACGTGTTTTTCATATCGGGCAACGCCGACGCGTTGCCGTTGTACTTCGCGCCGGGGGAGGTCGACGGCCTTTACTTGAACTTTTCCGACCCGTGGCCGGGGAACCGTCACGCCAAGCGGCGTCTGACACACGGAAATTTCCTGAAACGTTACCGGGAAGTCCTCAAAGACGGCGGACAAATCCGCTTCAAGACCGACAACGCGGACTTGTTCGACTTCACGCTGTCGGAACTGCCGCGCTACGGTTTCGCGCTCTCGGAGGTGACACGCGACTTGCACGCCCACGGCGTCGCGGGAATCATGACCGATTACGAGGAGAAGTTTCACGCGCAGGGGAAACCGATTTGCCGCCTTGTCGGGACTATGGAACCGTGGCGGGAATCAGAACAGATGGGAGGCGCGACAACACCATGAACATTATCACGGTCATTGACGACGGCGGCGGGCTGATGTTCAACCACCGGCGGCAAAGTCAGGACAGAATACTCCGGGAACGCATTCTTGCACTTTCGGACGGTTCCCGCCTCTGGATGAACGCCTACACCCGGAAGCAGTTCGACAACACCGAATCCGACGCGATTTCCGTTGACGAGGACTTTTTACGGAAAGCGCCGGACGGGGATTTCTGTTTCGTGGAGAATGTGCCGCTTCTGCCGGTGCTGGAACGCGTCGAACGCGTGATTCTGTTCCGCTGGAACAGGGCGTACCCGTCCGACATGAAACTTGACCTTGACTTGTCCGCCCCGCCTTGGACGCTGGTCGAAACCGTCGAATTTCCGGGCTACTCTCACGAGAAAATTACAGAGGAGGTGTATGTACGTGAGGAGGCATAACCGTTTTTCAATTGATATGCCCTTGTCGCCCCCCTTTGGGGGGAGAGGTCGCCGTCAGGCGACAGAGGGGGGAATCTTTTTGCCCCCACCCGGCGCTGACGCGCCACCCTCCCCCAGAGGGGGAGGGCAAGGAAGAGCGCGGCATTGTTTCGCGGCGCTGTTGCTGATACTCTGTCTGACACTGACGGCCTGTCATCCGCGTTCTGAGCCGGATTCCGGGTTCACGCCCGCCTATCCCGATTCCCGTTCCGATTCCGGCTACACGCCGACTTATCCCGATTCCCCCGCCGATACCACGTCCCCCGATTCCGGGAACGAAAATCAGGGCTACACACTCGACACGATACCCGCTTACAGCGGGGAGGCCTATGTACCGCTTTACAACAACGTCCCCGACTTCGACCCCGACGACCTTCCGCGCCGTTCCTTCGAGACCTACAGCGAGCTTGACGCGTTAGGGCGTTGCGGCGTGGCCTATGCCAATGTCGGACTTGACCTCATGCCCACCGAAAAACGCGGCGCTATCGGACAGGTGAAACCGTCCGGCTGGCACACCGTCCAGTATGACAACGTTGATGGAAAGTATCTCTATAACCGCTGTCACCTTATCGGATACCAGTTGACCGCCGAGAACGCCAACAAGAAAAATCTCATCACCGGAACCCGGTACTTGAATGTCACGGGAATGTTGCCGTTTGAAAACTTGGCGGCGGACTACGTAAAAGAAACCGGGAACCATGTCCTGTACCGCGTGACGCCGATTTTCGAGGGCGACAATTTAGTAGCGAGCGGCGTACAGATGGAGGCCATGTCCGTGGAGGACGGCGGCGAGGGCGTGCTGTTCAATGTCTACTGCTACAACGTCCAGCCGGGGATTGTCATCGACTACGCCACCGGGGACAGTGCCCGCGCCGACGAACTCCCCGCCGCCGACGATACCGCAGGCTCCGACGAAAACACAGTCACGTACATTCTCAACACGAACACGCGCAAGTTTCACTATCCCGACTGTTCCAGCGCCGTGAACATGAAAGCGAACTACCGGCAGGAGTACGCCGGAACCCGTGACGAACTGATTTCGCAAGGTTATGAGCCTTGCGGACGCTGTAAGCCGTAAAATGTCGCCGGAATGACCGCATTCCGGCGCTTTCACAGGGAGAGGCGTCAAGAACGCTTCAACCGCTCCATTACCAAAAAGTCCCCCGACGGAAGTTCCGCCGGGGGATTGCGCTTCAGGTTTCGTCAGTCGCTGTCGCTTCCACAAATTCGGGGACATAGACGCCGGGTGCCAAATCCTTAGTCAGTTCCAAGGAGTTGCCGTGCAGTCGGTGAATGGAGGCGACAGGCCAGAGTTTCAGGAAGGAGTCGAGTTCGGCGAGAACGGGAAAGCCGCAGGGCGGGTGGCGGTAGTGCATAGGTATCACACAGCGCGGACGGAGCGCCATACAGGCGGATTTCGCGCCCATGGCGTCGATGGTGTAATAGCCGCCCACGGGAACGAGCATGACTGTCAACGAGCCGATTTCCTGAATTTGTTCCAATGTCAGATGGTGTCCCAAATCTCCCATATGGGCGACCGTGATGTCGTTGGCGCTGAAAATGTGGATGGTGTTTTCCCCGCGTTCGGCACCCTCTTTGTCATCGTGGAAGGTGTTGACCGTTCGGACGTTGAAGGGGTTTTTCCGCGCTTTCCGACGCTTTACCAGTTCCGTGGCGTTATGGTCGGCGTGCGCGTGGCTACAGTAGACGCCGTTGGCCTTGACATTCAAGGGCGGATAGCCCGGCACATCCTTGTAGGGGTCCATGACAATCTTGTAGTCGTCATGCTCCAGCATGAAACAGGAATGCCCTAACCATGTCAATTTCAAAACGCTTCCTCCTCTACACATTCCCTGTCAGCGCCGGGAATTATTCCTGTTCCGGGGTATTTTCCCCGTTTATCGGGGATTGCGGTTCCCCCGTGACAGCCTCTTTGGGTGGACTCTTCCGCTTTTTCAGGCCAATTCCGACTTTGGGCAGGTGAATCGGACGCGGCGTGTCTCCCTGACGCTTTTCGCGCCGACGCCGGTTGATTTTCACGACGATAACTACAATAACCGCAATGAGTGCCAGCCAAGGCCAACTGTACGCGAGCGATACCGTGATATCCTCCAGCCACTCGGCGAAGTCGTTCAGGCCTTCCACGAACGCGGACGCTAACAGACTGCCGTAACTTTTCGGCGTCTCCGGGACGTTGGAAAAGCGGTAGACTTCCTCTAACGATACTTGGATTGTGGAGTAGTCGACTTGATTGTCATAGTGGCGCAGGGTGCCGGAGAGGTCGTCGATAGCCTGTTCCGTCTCGGAAATGGCGGACTGTATCGTGATAATGTCCTCCATGTTGGTGGCCTTTTCCAAGAGGGCTTGCAGGCGCTGTAACTTGATATTCTGCGTTTTGAGGCGTCCGGCGGTATCGTAGTAGCGCTCACTGATGTCTTGTTGACTGATGTGGTGGCGGGTCTCGTGACAGAGTTTGCTTGCCTGGTCAAGGAACGTCTGGAAGTTGTTGACGGGTACGCGGATTGTGTAGTTTGCCCAGCGACTGCTCCCGCCGCGCTCGCCGGATGTACTGTCGGCGAAGTAGCCGCCCAGACGGTTTGTCAAGTCGGCTAAGGCGTCGGCGGTCTCCTGAAAGGTCGTGGTCTCCATGGTCAGTTCCGCCGTACGAATCAGCTTTTGGGGACGCGCTTCCGTTGTGGTGGACGGCGAAGGCGTGGGACCAATGGCTTCCGGTGCGGCGGCAGATTTCGCGGTCGAGTCCATTATTGTTCCCGCGACGTGCGTTCCGTGTCCGTAATCGTCCCCGCCGTAGTAGGAATCATAGTCGGCGTTGTCCCACATGGGTTCCTCCATGGGCATGGCCTCGTCGTAACTCCGCGAGGCGCTGTAGCTTCCGCCACTGGAACCGCCGCAGGCCGTCAGCGCCGTCAGCAGAAGCAGTACCGCGAACATAAGCGCGGCAGACTTCCGTTTCATGATATATTCCCCCTTTTCGCTTGCGACTTGCGCCGCGTTTGTCTGTTAGACGGAATTTGCCGGAAAAAGTTCCACTTTTTTTGTCACGTCTCCGCGCCGCAGTGCGCCAACAGATACGCCGTCAAGGCGTCCTTGCCGTCGCCCTTTTCGGCGGAAAAGGGAATCAGGGTATCCGTGTCGCGCAGTTGTAGCGTGTCCCGGATGAGGGTCAACGCGGGTTCGATTTCGCGTTTTTTGAGCTTGTCCAGCTTGTTCGCCGCCACGGCGACCGGACAGCCGCTGTCGCGGAACCACTGGAACATAGTCACGTCGTCGGCGGTGGGCTTGTGGCGGATGTCGACTATCAGGACGCCCGCCGCGATACGTCCGCCCTCGCGCCGGAAAAACTGTTCCATGAGGTTCGCCCAGCGGGCTTTTTCGTCTTTTGAGACTTTCGCGTAGCCGTAGCCGGGCAAGTCGACTAAATACAGCTTTTCGTCGACAAAAAAGTAATTTATCTGGCGTGTCTTTCCGGGGGACGCCCCCACGCGGGCAAGATTTTTCCGTCCGGTCAGGCGGTTGATAACCGACGATTTCCCCACGTTGGAACGCCCCGCAAAAACCATTTTCGGGAACGGGTCGTGTAGGAACTGTTCCGGCGACCCGGCGGAACGGACATATTCCGCTGACTGAAACTGCATAACGGCGTCCTTTCTGCTACACTCTGACGGCGCGTTTTCGGAATGCCGATTCTTTGTCACTCTGACGGCACGTTTTCGGAATGCCGCTTCTTTATCACTCTGACGGCGCGTCTTTGGGACGCCGTACTTTCCGGCGCGTTTTCGTGACGCCGCCGACGCCCGGCAGTGATTCCGTATCCGTCAACGTCTCGCGCAGGGGTGCCGACGACGGACACAGTGCCGCCGCAAATACTTCGTCGACGGTCTCCACGGGGATGAACTGTAACGCCGCTCTCACAGTCTGGTCGATGTCCTCCAAATCCCGTACGTTGTCCTTGGGAATCAGCACCGTATGAATACCGCAGCGTTTCGCCGCCATTGTCTTTTCCTTGAGGCCGCCGATTGGCAGGACGCGTCCGCGAAGCGTGACCTCTCCTGTCATGGCGATTCCGGCGCGGATACGCTGTCCGGTCAGCGCCGACAGCATAGCCGTGGTCACGGCGATTCCGGCGGAGGGGCCGTCTTTCGGAACCGCGCCTTCCGGGAAATGTACGTGGATGTCCTTGTTTTTGTAGAACTCGGCGTCAATGCCCAGCATGGCGGCGCGGCTTCGCAGACAGCTCAGCGCCGCCGACGCGGATTCCTTCATCACGTCGCCCAGATTGCCGGTCAATTCGAGTTTCCCGGCACCCTCCATGACGTTGACTTCCACTTCCAGAATTTCGCCGCCGGTTTCTGTCCACGCAAGGCCGTTCACGACGCCGATTTCCTCGCGTTCGGTGTGCAGAACGGGCGGGTAGGGCTGACAGTCCAGCAGTTTCGGGAGGTCGCTTTCCGCGACGACAAGCCGCTTTACATCGCCTTGCAACAGACACATATCGGCCTTGCGGCAGAGTGCCGCCAGACGCCGCTCCAATTGCCGGACACCGGATTCCCGTGTATAGTCGCGTATCACGGCGCGGATTACGTCGTCACTGACGCGCAACATACTCTTTTTCAAACCGTGTTCGGCAAGCTGTTTCGGGAGCAGGTGCAGACGCACAATTTGTAACTTCTCCTCGTCGGTGTAGCTTGATAACTGGATGACTTCCATTCTGTCCAGCAGGGGGCGCGGAATGGTTTCCGTAGTGTTCGCCGTGGTGATGAACATTACATGACTGAGGTCGACGGGAATTTCAAGGAAGTGGTCGCGGAAGGCGTGATTCTGTTCACTGTCCAGCGCTTCCAGCAGTGCCGACGCGGGGTCGCCGTGGTAATCGTTGCCCACTTTGTCGATTTCGTCCAAGAGCAACAGGGGATTCATAGAGCCGCCACGCGTGATAGCCTCGATAATGCGACCGGGCATGGCACCTATATAGGTTTTGCGGTGTCCGCGGATGTCGGCCTCGTCGCGGACGCCGCCCAGCGACAGCCGCGCCAGTTTCCGGTTGAGGGCTTTCGCCACGGAAATGGCAATCGACGTTTTCCCGACGCCGGGAGGACCCACCAGACACAGGATTTGTCCCTTGCTTTCGGGGTTCATCTGCCGCACGGCGATAGTCTCTAAAATACGTTCCTTGACCTTTTCAAGCCCGAAATGGTCACGTTCCAGCACCTTCCGGGCGATATCCACGCTGACGCGCTCTTTTGTCTCGATATTCCAAGGCACGTCGAGACAGGTTTCCAGATAGTTGTGAATGACGGACGCTTCCGCGCTCCCGTAGGACTGCCGGGACAGCTTTTGTAACTCTTTCATGAGGTGTGTTTCCGATTCCTCGTCCAGTCCCAGTGAAAGAGTTTTCTCCCGGTAGGCCTCGATTTCCTCCTCCTCGTCGCCGCTCTCGCCGAGTTCGTGTTGCAGGACATGGATTTGTGTCCGAAGTATCTGTTCCCGGTGGTTCTGCGCCAGACTTTCCCGTACTTTCTGTTCCATTTCCCGCTCAAAGCCTAACACGTTGCACTCCCGCGCTAAAATCAAGTTCAGACGCCGCAGGCGCGGGAACGGCGACATTTCCTCTAACACACTTTGCTTGTCGGAATGCCGCATGGGGAGATTTTGCGCGATGAAGTCCGCTAAATAACCGGGGTCTTTACAGTCCATGATGGTGTTGGCGATTTCCTCCGGGATGTTCCCGGACAGCTCCGCGTACTGCGCGAACAGGCTCATAGTCTGCCGAAGCAAGGCCTCCGTGCGCGGACTTTGCCGGAATGTCTCCGACACGGGCGGCTCCGGGAGTTCCTCGACGTTGGCCTGTAGAAACGGCTCCGACTGCCACAGACGCCGCAGACGCGCCCGGCACTGTCCCTCAATCATGACCCGAACCGCCGTCGGGGACAGGCGTAAAACTTGGCTGACATGCGCCAGCGTGCCGATTTCGTAGAGTTCCTTTTCTCCGGGGACTTCCACCCCGATTTCCCTTTGTGTGACTAAAAATATGGTCTGGTCGGTCTCCATGGCGCGTTCGAGCGCCGCCACGGAGATTCGACGCTCCATGTCAAATGTCAAGTTCATGTGCGGGAATACGGTCAATCCCCGCATGGCCAAAACCGGGACATTCCAAGTTGCCGATTCTACCGCTTCCATAAGGCTCACTCAATCCTTTCCGTCGCTTCCGCTGTGGGTAAGCGCGCTGTCATGATATGATATGCCATACTGAAAACCGCTGAATGTCCGCTTGCCCGGTTCCGGCGGGCGTCCGGCTCAGGAAGCCGGGCGCGACGCCGCCTCGTTGATGTCCATATTGTTTCCGGGACTGACTTTCAGCGTGTACCGGGGTTTATTGGGGTCGTACGACAGCACGGGCGTTTCCGTACCCTCGACGGCCTCTTTGGTGATATGCACTTCCGAAATGGTGGGGTCGGACGGAATCTCATACATTAAGTTGTTGAGGATGCTTTCCATGACCGCCCGGAGTCCGCGTGCGCCGATATTGCGCTCCACGGCGCGGTCGGCGACTGCTTCCAGCGCTTCCGGCTCGAAGGTCAGTTTCACGTTGTCGTAGCTCAACAGTTTCTGATACTGCTTGACAAGCGCGTTTTTGGGTTCCTGTAGAATCCGGACAAGCTCATCACGTCCGAGCGCGTCCAGCGCGGTGATAACCGGGAGGCGTCCGATAAGTTCGGGAATCAGGCCGTATTTCAGAATATCGTGCGGCTGTACCTCGTGCATGATACGGCTTTCGGCCTGTTCGCGCTTGCCCTTGACATTCGCGCCGAAGCCGATACTCTTCTGGTCAAGGCGGCGCTCAATGATTTTGTCAAGCCCGTCGAACGCGCCGCCGCAAATGAACAGAATATTTTTCGTGTCCATTTGAATGAACTCCTGATGGGGGTGCTTGCGTCCGCCCTGCGGCGGGACATTCGCTACGGTACCCTCCACCAGCTTCAAAAGCGACTGCTGGACGCCCTCGCCGGACACGTCCCGCGTAATCGAAACATTCTCGCTCTTGCGGGCGATTTTGTCGATTTCGTCCACGTAGATGATACCGCGCTGGGCGCGTTCTACATCGAAGTCCGCCGCCTGTACAAGCCGCGTGAGAATGTTTTCCACGTCGTCGCCGACGTAACCGGCTTCTGTCAAAGTTGTGGCGTCCGCGATTGCGAAGGGGACTTCCAGAAGTTTCGCCAGCGTCTGGGCGAACAGCGTTTTCCCGGAACCCGTGGGGCCGAGCAGAAGAATGTTGCTCTTTTGCAGTTCGACATCGTCCCCGCCGCCGAAAAAGATACGCTTATAGTGGTTGTAGACCGCGACGGAAAGCGTGACTTTCGCTTCCTCCTGACCAATAATATACTGGTCGAGATAGGCCTTGATTTCCTTGGGGACGGGGAGTTTTTCGGGCATGTCGTTCAGGGACGGCGGGTCGGGTTCGCGGTAATTGTCGTCCAAAAGCCCCATACAGAGGTGTACGCACTCATTGCAAATCCGCACGCCCGGCCCCTGTATCATACGGTGTACCTGATGTTCACTCTTGCCGCAGAACGAACAGCGGTTTAGTTTTCTGCCATTGTCACTCATATATTAGAACCTCAATAACCTGTTTGTTAATCAGGGAACCGCGGAAACGGCTCCGCGATTCCCCATGTTGTGCGCTCAGTCCTGCTTGGGTTCTTCCTGCCCGGACGGTTCCGACTTCTTCTTGTTGGCAATAATCTTGTCAATCAGGCCGAAGCTCATGGCCTCCTCCGCGCTCATGAAATTGTCCCGTTCACAGGCTTCTGTGACTTCCTCCAGAGATTTGCCGGTGTTCTCGGCTAAAATCTGGTTCATACGCTTCTTGATAGTCTCCAGCCGCTTCAGGTGAATTGCCATATCGGTAATCTGTCCCTGCGTGCCTGCCGACGGCTGATGAATCATAATTTCGGCGTTGGGAAGCGCGATACGCTTGCCCTTGGTGCCGGCGGAGAGCAGAAACGCTCCCATACTCGCCGCAAGCCCGACACAAATCGTGGACACGTCGCACTTGACATACTGCATGGTGTCGTAAATCGCCATGCCGTCGGTGACAGAGCCGCCCGGACTGTTGATATAAAGCTGGATGTCCTTGTCGGGGTCCTGCGCTTCCAGATACAGCAACTGCGCCACGACTAAACTTGCCGTGGTGGCGTTGACCTCCTCGCCGAGAAAAATAATCCGGTCGTTCAACAGGCGGGAGAAAATGTCATAGGAACGTTCCCCGCGGTTGGTCTGCTCTACTACATAGGGTACTAAACTCAAAGCTGTTACCTCCAATTATAAATCCGCGAAACGGAAAGGGTATGTCGAACGCCGGAATATCCGAAACTATCAGGCTTCCGGGGCGGGTTCGGCGGACGCCGATTCCGGTTTCAGTTCCGGCTCGAAGGCCGTCGCGCTGTCCGTGACAATGGCGATTGCCTTTTGTGTCAGAACTTGGTTGTTCATCTGTTCGGCGTTGAAATACTTCTTGACGGATTTCTTATCCATGCCGGACTGCTCCGCCAGTTTCTGATACTCGGCCTCGCGGTCGTCGTCGGTGACTTCCAAGTGTTCCTGTTCGATAATTGCCGTGACCGCCAAGTCCATACGCACCTGACGTACGGCGGGTTCCTGCGCGTCCTCTAACAGTTTCTCCTCACTGCCGCCCGTCATTTTCAGGTACTGCTCATAGGTAAATCCCTGCTGGTAGACCTGCCGTTTGAGATTGTCAACGAACTGTTGTGCCTGCCGCTCAATCAGTACGTCGGGAATGTCGACTGTAATGCCGTCGGCAACCTGATTCATCAACTCATCCTCGAACTCGCGTTGCGCGGCGGCCTCGCGTTCCGCGGTAATCTGGCGGCGGAGGTCGGCGCGGAGTTCGTCCATGGTGTCGAACTCCGACACGTCCTTTGCAAACTCGTCGTCGATTTCGGGAACGTCCTTTTCCTTGACCTCGTGTACCTTGACTTTGAACACGACATCCTTTCCGGCAAGTTCGGGGGCGTAGTTCTCCGGGAAGGTGATGTTCAGTTCCTTTTCGTCACCGGCTTTCGTGCCGACTAACTGTTCCTCGAAGCCGGGTACGAAGTTCTCCGAGCCGAGTTCCAGACTGTGATTTTCGCCCTTGCCGCCCTCGAAGGGTTCGCCGTTCAGGAAGCCCTCGAAGTCAATTACAACCGTGTCGCCGTTCTGCGCTTCCCGCTCCACGCTGACAAGGCGCGTGTTGCGGTCGGACAAACGCTTTACGCGCTGGTTCACATCGTCGTCCGTGACCTTGACGGGCATTTTCGGCGCGGAGAGGCCTTTGTACTGTCCGAGTGTGACTTCCGGGTAGACGGGAACTTTCGCCTTGAACGTGAAGCCCGCCGAAGACGGAATACCGTCGAGTTCCACGGAGGGCATATCCAGTACCTTGAGTTCCTTTTCCTTGACGGCGGCCTCGTAGGCGTCGGGGAAGGCCTCGTTGATGGCCTCGTCGTAAAAGACTTCCCGACCGTACACGGCCTCTATCATTTTACGGCTGGCTTTCCCTGGGCGGAACCCCGCCACACGGTATTTCCGGCGGTTTTTTTTGTACGCCTTCTCTATTGCGGCGTCAAACTCGTCGGGGCCTACCTCAATCGTCAGCAACACCTGACTTTTTTCCTGTTTCTCACAGCTTTTAACATTCATGTGTGTGTCTCCTCCTTGGATATGTGAATATGTCGCCGGGTCCGGGGGCTATTCTACCAGACCCGGAAACAAATTACCAGTCTTTTTTGCGTAAAACACAGATTTTTTCTACTGACGCGGTGGGACATACGCCCCCCCTCTGTCGCCTCGCGGCGACATATGCCGGGTTGGGGTGCTTGCCCCCCTCTGTCGCCTTGCGGCGACATCTCCCCCCAAAGGGGGGCGACAAGAGCGCCACTCCGCAAAAACGGAATAGTGTCCGCTTGTCCTCCCTCTCCGGGGGGTTGCGCGTAGCGCCGGGTGGGGGCGTCAGTCGCGGAGTTTGACGGGCGTGAAGCCCAGATAATCCGCCGAAATCAGGGAAAATTCGGTGCCGCCGCGCTCGCCCTCAATCCGACGCCGGATGGCGTACCCGTGCAGATGTCCGTAACAGCACTTGCGCACGCGGTAGCGTTCCAGCAGTTGGAGAATATCCGGGCATTCGTAGCCGGTGTACAGGGGCGGATAGTGCAGGAAACACAGAATCGGACATTCTCCGGCGGCTTTCAGGGACGCTTCCAAGCGGATAGTCTCGCGGCGCAACATTTTTTCGTTGTGTGGCTTTTGCTCCTCCTCGAAGAACCAACCCCGCGTCCCGCACAGCGCGATTTCCCCGTAGAAGGCACAGTTATTATGGATAAAGTCCAGTGTCGTGAAGCCTTTTTCGTCGAAGAAGCGGCGCATTTTCGAGACAGTCCCCCACCAGTAGTCGTGATTGCCCTTGACAAGCAGTTTCCGTCCGGGGAAGGCGTCCAGAAAGCGGAAATCGGCCTCCGCCTGTTCGAGCGTCATGCCCCACGAGGTGTCCCCGTCGAGAATCAGCGTATCCTCCGGGCGGAGACACGTCAGGCTCTCCGAAATCCGCTCCACGTACTGTTCCCACGCCGGGCCGAAGACTTCCATGGATTTGTTGACGCCAAGGGAAAGGTGCAGGTCTCCGATAGCGTACAAGGCCATAACATTCCCCCCTAACGTCAAAAGACTTATTTTAAGAAATTGAGTACCACGGCGTCCATATCGGCCTTTTCGGCGGAGAGGTCGAAACGGCGTTGTTTCCGCTTCAAGGCGGCAAGACGCGTCGGAACCGGTGTGCCGGTGGCCTCGTGCAACTGGTCTAACAACGCTGTCCCGGTGCCTTTGGGCGGCTGTCCAATGGCGTCGAGTACGTGGTCACAGAACTTGTACGGCGACGCCGTGGACGCGAATACCGACACGGTACGGTCTCCGGTGGCGGCGCGGTACTGTTCCAGCACGTCCGCCGCTACGGCGGTATGGGTGTCGATGAGATAGCCGTAGTCGCGCCAGTAGCGGCCTATGGTGTCGGACGTGCCGCGCTCGTCACAGAATCCGCCCCAGTATACCCCGTTCAGGGCGGTTTTGATACCCTCCGAAACCTGATATTTTCCGTCCCGCGACAGCGCCGCCATATAGCCCCTTACTTCCGCGTCGTTCTCCCCGGAGAGGTCGTAGAGAAGCCGTTCCAGATTCGACGAAATCAGGATGTCCATGGACGGGCTCATGGTCGTGTAGAATTTGCGGTTCCGGTCATAGACGCCGGTTCGGAGAAAGTCCGTGAGAATGTTGTTCCGGTTGGACGCGCAAATCAGTTTACCGACGGGAAGCCCCATACGCATGGCATAGTAGGCGGCTAAGATGTCGCCGAAATTCCCGGTAGGCACACAGAAATTGACCTTGTCGCCCATGACAAGCACACCGTCGCGGAGCAAATCACAGTAGGCGGAAATATAATAGACAATCTGCGGCAAAATGCGTCCCCAGTTGATGGAGTTCGCCGACGAGAGAAAGACGCCGCGTTTGTCGAGCGTGTCCCGGATGGCGGTGTCAGAGAAAATCCGCTTTACGCCCGCCTGCGCGTCGTCGAAGTTGCCGACAACCGCGCACACGCCGACATTGCCGCCCTCCTGCGTGACCATTTGCGCCTCTTGGATTTCCGACACGCCGTCTTTCGGATAAAAGACCATAATGGACGTACGCGGCACGTCGGCGAAGCCCTCCATAGCGGCCTTGCCGGTGTCGCCGGACGTGGCGACTAAGATACATGCCGTTTTCGTCTCTCCTGTCTTGACCAGTGCCGCCGACAGCAGACGCGGCAACATTTGTAACGCCATGTCCTTAAAGGCCGACGTGGGGCCGTGCCAGAGTTCGAGACAGTACGTGGCGTCGTCGACTTTCCGCAGGGGCGCGGCGGCGGGGGTGTCGAAGCGGTCAGCGCCGTACGCGCTCCCGGCGAAAGACAACAGTTCCGCCTCCGGGTAGTCGTCGAGATACAGCGCCATGACTTTCGCGGCGCGTACCGGGTACGGTGCCGGAATCAGACTCTTTATAAATGCCTCGTCTATGACGGGGATTGTCTCCGGGGTCAGTAATCCGCCGTCACGCGAAAGCCCCATTTTAATCGCCTCCGCCGCGCTCAAGCGGATTTGTTTGTCCCGCGTGCTTAGATATTTCATGTGTCAACCCTCCTGTTATTGGAACGCGTCCGGGAGATAGTCCAGCTTGAAGAATCCGTCAGGGTCGGCGCGGATTTCCGCCACATCGAACCGTGTCAGCGCGTCGGGGTCGTGTTCGCTGAGCCAGCATGACGCCGTTTTCCGCAAGCGTTCCCGTTTGCGCGTGTCGACGGCCTCCCGCCCCGACGCGAAACTGTCCCGTTTGCGTAGCTTCACCTCCACGAAACACACCACGCCGGACACGTCACGCGCTATCAAGTCCAGTTCCCCGTAGCGGCAACGCCATTGCCGCGACAGAATCGTGAACCCGCGTTCCGTCAAATATTGCGCCGTGATATCCTCTCCGATATCGCCCCGCGCTTTGCACGTGTCGGAGACGCCGCCCGGTGTCTTGCGCGTGTCAGACATTGCGCCGCGCCTCCCACTTTTTCAGGTAACTTTTCCGGTGTTCGGGACACGCCCCGTACTTGTCCAGCATTTCATAATGGAGTTTCGTACCGTAGCCCTTATGTTTTGCGAACCCGTACGCCGGATAAAGCCTGTCCAGTTCCGCGACAACGTACCTGTCACGGCTGACTTTCGCCAGTACCGACGCCGCCGCGATAGACGCGCTTTTCCCGTCGCCGCCGATAATCAGTCTGTGCGGCGTGCGGATTTCCGCCGACTGTCCGCGGTCTCGATTGCCGTCAATCAGCGCGAAATCGGGGCAAAGCGACAAGGCGTCAATCGCCATTTGCATTGCCCTCATGCGGGCGCTCAGAATGTCGGTGGCGTCAATCTCTGCGGCCTCGACACGCGCCACACTCCACGCCAGCGCGGTACTTGTAATGATGTCGTACAGCGTCTCGCGGCGCTTCGCGGACAGCTTCTTGGAATCGTTCAGACTGGGGATGTCGGCACCGTCCGGGAGAACCACGGCGGCGGCGTACACCGGTCCCGCCAACGGTCCCGCGCCCGCCTCGTCACACCCGCAGACAGTCTCGTAACCCGCCGCCCGCGCTTCCTGTTCATACGCGAACCAGTTGATTTTCTCCATCATTCACGCCTCATTCCGGGGATTATTCGGCGCTTCCAGCGTCAGACGGCCTAACTTTCCGGCGCGGTACTCGTCCAGCAAAATCCGCGCCATACGTTCGGTGTCGATTTCGCCGCCCGACACCAGAAAGCCGCGCTTGCGTCCGGCGACTTCCAGCAACCGGAAGCCGTACCCGATATCGGTTTCCGCGCTGTCGCGGGACGGAATCTCCGCGAGTTTGTACGCCTCCCGTAAGCGTTCCGGCGCGAGTGCCGCCATATACGCCATGAAATGACACCCTAATGTTTCGGTGTCGAGTATCTCATCTTTGACCGCGCCCGTGAACGCCAAGTGTAAGCCTACCGTCTCGTCCCCGAATTTCGGCCACAAAATGCCGGGCGTGTCGAGCAGTTCCAATTGTCTGTCAACCGGCACCCACTGTCCGGCACGGGTCACGCCGGGACGGTCTTCCGCTTTCGCCACGTTCCGCCCCGCGATACGGTTGATAAATGTCGATTTGCCCACGTTCGGGATACCCAGTATCATGACACGGACAACGCGTCCGGCCTGTCCCTTGTCGGCGTACGCTTTGAGTTTGCCGGAGAGCAGTCCGCGCACCGCCGACACAAATTTCCCCGCGCCGCGTCCACTTTTCGCGTCCGTGGACAGTACCGCGTAACCGTCGGCGCGGAATACCTCGCCCCATTGCGCGGTCACGTCCGGGTCGGCTTGGTCGGCACGGTTCAGGACTATCAAACGCGGTTTCCCCGCCGTCAGTTCCGCCACGTCCGGGTTGCGGCTCGAAACCGGGATTCTGGCGTCTAAAATCTCACACACGGCGTCGACCTGTCGCAGACGTTCCGCGATAAGACGCCGCGTTTTCGCCATATGCCCCGGATACCACTGCACGTTCATGACAGTACGCCCACACGGGAAAACTCCCGCGTCTTGGTCTTGGAATCAGGCCCCGGAAACAGCAGGAACATCGCCCGCCCGATAACATACCGCGTATCGACGGTTCCCAAACGGCTGTGGCGGCTGTCGCTGGAATGGTTGCGGTTATCGCCCATGACGAAAATACTGCCCTCCGGGACTGTCAGCGGAAACGCGGTTCCCTCCTCCGTGTACGTCAACTCGTTGACATACGGCTCGTCCAGCGCGAGACCGTCCACGTAGACAACCCCGGCGTGGAAATCAATATCGACGGTCTGCCCCTCCGTGGCGATAACACGCTTGACAATCGGATTGTCATCAAAAGTCTGCTTCCGCAGAATGACGATATCCTTATATTGATAGTCGTGATAGAGCAGGGAACTTAACACAAGCAGTCTGTCGCCGTGCTGGAGTGTCGGGAGCATGGAGTGTCCGTCGACGCCAATCAGGCGCACAACGAACGTAAACAGCACGACCACCACCAGCACCGATGACACAAGCGCCTGCATCCACTCGAACAAATCCCGCACAGGGTCTTTGACAGTGTTTTTTTCGGATGGGTTCCGTATGGATTCCCCCATAAATTCATCTCCTGTTTCAAGAAAGAGAGAGGCTTGCGGCCTCTCTCCGTGTGGAAGCAAATCAGAGCTTCTCCTTAATCTTGGCACGCTTGCCGACGCGTCCGCGCAGATAGTAGAGCTTGGCGCGACGCACCACGCCGCGGCGGACAACCTGTATCGTGTCAATCGACGGGGAATGCAGCGGGAACACCTTTTCCACGCCCACGCCGTACGAAATGCGCCGTACCGTGATAGTCTCGCCGATACCGCCGTGCTTGCGGGCGATTACGATTCCCTCAAACACCTGAATCCGTTCGCGGGAACCTTCTTTGACTTTGACGTGTACGCGTACGGTGTCGCCGACGGCGACCTTGGGGAGTTCCTTTTCGAGCGCTTCCCGGTTCAATTCTGCAATCAGGTCCATAGGTTGGTATCCTCCTTGAGTTCATAGGCGTTCGTGCGGCGTCGCGCAGAGGACCGCCCTTTTCAAAAGCCCTCAAAGCGTACCACAGATTCTACAGAATTGCAAGCATTTTTTTGTAGAAAATGAAAAAAGTATGCGTCCCCCTCCGGCGCTGTCAACCGCACGGGGCAAAAATTTTCCGATTTGGGGCTTGACATTTCCGGGAAAGTCCGTATAATAGAGAAAGTGTCCGTTGACCGGGTGTAGCGCAGTTGGTAGCGCGCTTGGTTCGGGACCAAGAGGCCGTGGGTTCAAATCCCGCCACTCGGACCACGTTCCCACATTCCCGACAGGTGTTGTACCCTGCCGGGAATGACTTTTTCCGGCGGGGAGGGTCAATATGGCAAGCGGTGTCTACTCCAAGGAAGAAATTCGTTCTCATGTGCGGCCTCTGCTGAGAAAATACCACGCCGAATCCGCGATTCTGTTCGGCTCCTACGCCAGAGGCGACGCCGAACGTCAGTCAGACATTGACCTCGTGATTGTGGGCGGGGAACAGTTTCAGCCGACAGACGTTTTCTGCATTGCGGAGGAACTCTACCGCGCCCTCGGAAAAAATGTGGACGTTTACGAACAGCGGGAAATTAATGCTGATACGGAATTTTACCGAACTATTTTCCGGGAAGGGGTCAGAATAGAATAAAGCGTCACGCGGGACTGTCTCCGAATTGGAGAAGCAGTCCCGCGTTGTTGTCCGGGTCACTCAATGGAAATAATATAGTAGTACACAGGCTGTCCGCCCGAAAGCACCGCGATTTCAGCGTCAGGACACGCCGTCTCAAAGACTTTCGCCGCCTTTTGCGCGTCCTCCTCGTTCACGTCCTCCCCGTAGTAGAGTGAGACAAAAGAGGCGTTAAGTTTCGCGCCCGCGTCGGCGATACGCTCCATTAAAGAGTCAATGGTGTGGTCGGTGCCGAACAGTTTACCCTCGTCGAGTGCCAGATAATCCCCGGCGTGGATGTCAAAGCCGTCGTACTCGGAATCCCGCGCCGCGTACGTGATTTGCGCCGTGCGCACGCTTCCCAGACACCCGGTCATGGCCTCCGTGATTTCCTCGACGGTCTCGGCGTCAAAGTTGACATTCATCAGCGCCGTGATACCCTGCGGAATCGTTTTTGTCGGAATGACGACAATGTTCTTTTCGGTGAGGCGTACGCACTGCTGTGCCGCTAAAATAATATTGCCGTTGTTGGGGAGTATGAACACGGTTTCGGCGTTGATACGCTCGACCGCCGCCGATATGCTCTCCGTGGACGGGTTCATAGTCTGTCCGCCGGACACAATCCCGTCCGCGCCCAAATCGCGGAAAATCGCCGCCAGTCCGTCCCCGGCGCACACAGCAAGAAAGCCGTATTTTTTAGGCGGGGCGTCGTCGGGCTTCGGGGTGCCGTACTCCATAGATTCCAGTTCGGCTTCGACGGCGTCCAAGTCGTCGGTGGAACGCGGCTTCCGGCCCTCGGACATGTCCTCGTATTGCAGACGCATGTTCTCAATTTTGGCAAGTTCGAGCGTGCCATATTTGCGGGCTTCGTGCAGGACAAGTCCGGGGGTGTCGGTGTGGACATGCACCTTGAAGGCGTCGTCGTCCTCGCCGATAACCAGACTGTCCCCGATAGAGTTCAAGTAGGCGCGGAACGGCTCAATAGAAGTACCGGGCTTCTTGCGCACGATGAAAACCGTGTCGAAAGTGAACGTGATATCCTCATCCGTCAGGGCGGCGAAATCGGCGCTTTTCTGTTCGGCGGACACGCCGCTTTCGGGCAACGGTTCCCCGCGCAGTGCTGACAGCATGCCCTCCAATATTAACAGGTATCCCTTGCCGCCCGCGTCCACGACACCCGCCTTTTTCAGAACCGGGTTCATTTCCGTGGTCTGTGACAAGGCCTCGTAGCCGGTTTCAAGCGCGGCGGACAGCATTGCTTCCGGCGCGGTGTCCCCGGTCTCCGCCAAGTCGACCGCCGTCTTTGCCGTCAGACGCGAGACTGTCAGAATGGTACCTTCGGCGGGCTTCATGACGGCCTTGTAGGCCGCCGACACGCCCTCCTGCATAGCCGCCGCGAATGTGGCGCTGTCGGCACTCTCCACGCCTTTCAGCCCCCGCGAAAGTCCCCGGAATAACAGCGACAATATCACGCCCGAATTGCCACGCGCCCCCCGCAACAACGCCGACGCCGTGACCGACGCCGCCTCGTCGAGCCGGTCAACCGTCTTGCCGGACAACTCCGTGACGGCGGCGGCGATAGTCATACTCATATTAGTACCGGTGTCGCCGTCCGGCACCGGGAACACGTTCAAGTCGTTAATTTCCTGTGTCCGGGCGCTGATGGCGGCGGCGGCGTGCAGAATCATGTCTTTGAAGAGCGCGCCTGTAATCTGTTCGTTCATCTCCCAGTTGTCCTCCCCTTACAGCGTCATGGAATCGACACACACGTCCACGGTCTTGACCTCCACGCCCGTGTTTTTCGTCACGACGTACTGAACTTCGTTCATGATGGAGCGGCACACCGCCGGAATATTGACGCCGTTTTCGACAACGATGTGCAGTTCAATGGAGACCGCTTTATCCTCCAGCCACGTGATGTGGACGCCTTTCCCCATGGCCTCGCGGCGGAGAAGGTGTACAAGACCGTCCGTCATGGAGCGGACAGCCATTCCCTTGACGCCGAAACAGTTGGTAGCGGCGTAACCCGTGATATTCGTGAACACCGCGCCGCTGATAAATACGTTGCCACGTTCCGTCTGAAACTGTATCATAAATGCCCTCACTTCCCGCTGTGGT
Organism: Oscillospiraceae bacterium; assembly: GCA_017445875.1. Classification (GTDB taxonomy): domain Bacteria; phylum Bacillota; class Clostridia; order Oscillospirales; family Oscillospiraceae; genus Oscillibacter. The sequence continues at coordinate 25,278 of JAFSRZ010000039.1, forward strand.
TTGTGCTGTCGTACGCCATTATATACGATTCGGCCGCAAAGTACAAGGACTTTCCGTGAAAGCCCCCTCTGTCGCCCCGCGGCGATATCTCCCCCGGAGGGGGCGACAAGTTACATGTTCCGCTCAGGTTAAGACTTTCAGCGCCTCGTCCCAGTCCTTCACGGACACGTCCGCCAGTGCCTGTAACTCGTCCCAGTGTCCGGCGGACGGCGGGTCGTAGACGCCGACACCGTAAAATCCGGCGTCTTTCGCCGTCCGCATGGCTACGGCGGAATCCTCATAGACCGCGATTTCCCCCGGCGACGCCCCGAACCGCCGCGCCGCTTCCAGATAGATGTCGGGGCGGTCTTTCCCCGCGCCGACTTCCAGACACGACAACAGAAACTCGAAGCAGTCCCGCAGTCCCAGACGTTGCAGACACACTTCCATCAGTTCGGTATCGGTACCCGACGCGACCGCCATTCGTACGCCGTCACGGCGGAGCGCGTCGACATACGCCCGCGCCCCGTCTTTCGCCGGGATACTCTCCCGGTAGCGTACGGACATATGCGCCACGAAACCCGCGCCGACTTCCTCCGGCTTGTCCGGGAACTGGAACCAGTCCACCATGATTTGCGACGCCTCCATAATATTCAGGGGCTTGATACGTTCCAGCACCTTGTCCACGGTCTCCGGGTCGGATACGCCACGGTTCACGAGAAAGTCCCGTTCCTCCTGTTGCCAATAGGGCATGGAATCGACCAGCGTGCCGTCAAAGTCGAAAATCGCAAAGCGTTTTTTCATGGTAAGCCTCTTTCCCGGCGGCGTACGCCGTATGTGTTGCGGAGAGTATACCACACACGCCGCGCTTTTTCCACAAGTTTTCAAAAAATGTGGAAAGTGTCGGCGCACACGGGGATTTTTGTAAAATTTGTTTTCCCTCTGGCTTCATGAGAATGCCCTTTTGGGGGATATCGCCGTCAAGCGACAGAGCAAGGCGAAATCGTACTCACAGTATTGACAACAGGCACATGACAGGCGTATACTGTCACGGAAAGGAAGTGGGCGTTATGGCTCCGGTAAGCACCAACATCAAAATTGACCCCGAACTCAAACGGGACGCGCAGGAACTGTTTGACAATCTGGGACTGAGTTTAAGCGCGGCTGTCAACATGTTTCTTCGTCAGGCGGTGCGGGAACAGGCAATTCCGTTCCGCGTACGCATTCCCACGTACAACGAGGAGACGCTGAAAGCCATTGAGGAAGCCCGGCAGGGTGTCAACGTTAGCGGACCGTTTAACACAGTGGACGAAATGTTCGAGGCGCTGGATGCTGAAACCTGAATATAGCGCGGCCTTCAAAAAGGACTATAAACGCCTGAAAAAGCGCAAATATGACATGTCGGCGTTGCGTATGGTGATTGATTTGCTTTCGTGGGGCTATCCGCTCCCGGAATCCTATCATGACCACCCCTTGATTGGTAAAGGCTATGTCGGCTGTCGGGAATGCCACATTGCCCCGGACTGGCTTCTTGTGTATGAAATCAGGGAAGAACGGCTGATACTCTACTTGACCCGTACCGGAACGCACAGTGACATATTCCGGTGACAATTCACCCTCTCCCGTTACCGGGAGAGGGCGTTTTTTGCTTTACGTCCGCACGTCGGGGAATGTCTTATCGGTAGCGGTGTCGCAGTACGCGCAGCGGTACGTTTGCCGTACGGGGTCGCTGAGCAGGAAAATCGCGTCTAACTGTTCCTCCGCCGTCGTAATGCAACGCGGATTCCGGCACCGTATCACGTTCACTAACTTTTGGGGCAGTTCGACATGTTTCTTTTCGACAAGTTCCCCGCCCCGGATGATGTTCACCGTGATGTTGGAGTCAAAGTAGCCTAACACGTCCAAGTCCAGTTCCATGGGCGTGTCAATTTTGATAATGTCCTTTTTGCCCAAGTGGTCGCTCCGGGCGTTCTGGATGATGGCTACCGAACAGTCCAGCGCGTCGAGGTGCAGATAATGATAAATGACCATGCTTTTCCCGGCGCGGATGTGGTCGAGTACAACGCCGTCCTGTATGCTGTCAATGTTCATACGCAATAGCTCCTTTGTCATAATGTGGCAGTTTTCGTCCCCCCTCTGTCGCCTTGCGGCGACATCTCCCCCCAGAGGGGGGCGACAAGAGCGCCGCGCCGCAACACATAGGCCGCACTCCTCACGACACACCAGTACCGCACGGAATGCGCTCTCTTGCCCTCCCCCTTTGGGGGAGGGTGGCGCGTAGCGCCGGGTGGGGGCAACTTTCACGGCGTCAGCCCCAGCAGATACATAATCAGCGCCATACGGATATATTTCCCGTACCGGACTTGTTTCCAGTAGACGGCGCGGGGGTCGCGGTCGACTGCCGCCGAAATCTCGTTGACACGCGGCAACGGGTGCAGTATCGACAAATCCGGCTTCGCGTCGCAGAGTTTCGCGGGCGTCAAAATATAGCTGTCTTTCAGGCGCAAATATTCCTCTTCGTTGAAGAAGCGTTCCTTCTGTACACGCGTCATGTACAGAATATCGAGTTCCGGCATGACCTCCGAAAGCTCCTCCGTCTGTTCGTACGGAATGTTCCGGTTTTTCAAGGAATGTTCCTTGACATAGCGCGGGAGTTTCAATTCCGTCGGCGAAATGAACACGTACCGGATATCCGGGTAACGTGACAGCGCGTTGACAAGGGAATGCACCGTACGCCCAAATTTCAGGTCTCCGCAAAAGCCGATAGTAAAGCCGTGCAATTTTCCGCGCTCGCGGTGAATGGTCAAGAGGTCTGTCAAGGTCTGCGTGGGGTGATTGTGTCCGCCGTCGCCGGCGTTGATAATCGGGACTTCCGACACTTGCGCGGCGGCGAACGGCGCGCCCTCCTTGGGGTGTCGCATGGCGATAATGTCGGCGTAACAACTGACCGTGTGGACAGTATCCGTGACGGTCTCGCCCTTCGCGGTCGAACTGCTGTCGGCGGACGAAAAACCGAGGACTTGTCCGCCAAGCGCTAACATCGCGGATTCAAACGAAAGCCGCGTCCGCGTGGACGGCTCAAAAAAGAGTGTCGCCAACTGTTTCCGGGCGCATACGGACTGGTACTTGTCCGGGCGGTCAAGAATATTCTCCGCCGTGGCAATCAGGGAATCAATTTCTGTTACGGTCAAATCGGTAATGTCGATAAGGTGTCTGGGCATAACTCCTCCTTCTTGGGCGCTTCAGGACATCCAGCTTTCGTCGGACGGATTGTCGCGGAATCGCCGCAGGCGTACGATATCCTCCGGCCTGATTTTGCCCTCGTCGGCGGCGACTTCACACACCGCGTCAAAGTCACACAGACTGTCGTTCCGCACTCCGGCGGCGGCGAGACGCTCAAAGCCTCTTTTCATGCCGTATGTGAAAATGGACACAATGCCCAGTACATCCGCCCCGGCGTCGCGTAAAGCCCCCACCACGTCGAGACAACTTCCGGCGGTCGAAATCAAGTCCTCCACGACGACGACGCGCTGTCCGGCGTCCAGACGGCCTTCGATACGGTTTCCGCGCCCGTGGTCTTTGTTCCCGGAACGCACATAGCCCATGGGCAGTCCGGTAATGTGTCCGACAATCGCCGCGTGGGCAATCCCCGCCGTCGACGTTCCCATGAGAACTTCCGCCGCCGGATACTGTTCCCGTACGAGTGACGCAAGCCCGTTCTCGATACGTGTCCGCACGTCCGGCGCGGTCAGTGTCAGACGGTTGTCGCAGTAAATCGGGCTTTTGATTCCTGACGCCCAAATAAACGGATTTTCCGGGCGCAGAAATACAGCCCCTATCGCTAACAAGTCGTGGGCAATCGCCCGTTTGCTCTCGGTCATACGCGCTCCCTCCTGTTAATTCCGCACAAATGCCAGATATTGTGACCCGCGCAAGGTCAATTGTCCACTGTCGCCCGGTGCCAGTAAGCCGTATGTCGCGGCGTCCACAACAAGTTCCGTCCGCCCGCCGTCGTCGGCCTCGAACGTGACATAGTACGTTTCCGACACGTTGCCTTTCCGCTGGTACGTCTCCCGACGCTTGCCCGTCACAACGGCGTTGAATGTCACACGCGGCGCGTTGCCCTGTCGCCACTGTCCAAGCCCACGAATGAGCAAAATTACAATGAACGTCACGACAAAGGCCGCCCCGAATACGCCCAGCATTATCAGCACCACTTGAAGCGGGGAAAACGCTATCACATTATCCATTGCAGAACTCCCGCACACATCGCCGGTACGCCTCCACGGGATTTCGGGCTTGTGTCACGGGACGCCCCACGACGATACAGTCACAACCCGCTTGCGCGGCCTTTTCCGGCGTCATGACACGCTTTTGGTCGCCGATATCGCCGTCCGCGAAACGAATACCGGGAGTAACTGTCAAGAACGTGTCGCCACAGCGCCGCTTCACGGCGGCGGCCTCCAGCGGCGAACATACTACCCCGTCGAGACCGTGCGCCGCCGCGTTTTCCGCGTAACACAATACGGTTTCCTGCATGGGCGTGTCAATCAACAGTTCCTCTTTTAACGTTTTGGCGTCGGTGCTGGTCAACTGCGTGACAGCTATCAGCAGAGGCCGGGAACCGTCCGGGCGCGTGAGACCCTCCAAAGCGGCCTCCATCATCGCCGAACCCCCCGACGCGTGCAGGTTCACCATGTCCACGTCCAGCCGCGACAATACCGACATTGTACGCTTAACCGTATTCGGAATGTCGTGCAGTTTCAGGTCAAGGAAAATCGGGTGTCCACGCCGCCGGATTTCGCGTACCATCGACGCCCCCTCCGCGTAGTACAACTCCATGCCGATTTTCACAAACGGCTTTTCGCCGTCCGGGAAACAGTCCAGAAAATCGAAAGTTGTCTGACAGTCGGGAAAGTCCAGCGCTACAATGACCTCTTTTTTGTTCACGTCTCCGCCTCCTTAGTTATGCGCGGCTCCGGTCAGTTCCGCGACGTTCGCCACGCCCAAGCGCCTGCACACATCCGGCAACGCCTCGACGACCTCTTTGCACAGGTACGGGTTTCGTAGATTTGCCGCGCCGATTTCCACCGCCGACGCCCCCGCTAACATCATCTCGGCGACATCCTCCGCCGACGATACCCCACCACAGCCGATTATCGGCAGTCGGACAGCCTCGTAAACGTCCCAGACCATCCGAAGCGCCACCGGGAACACCGCGCCCCCCGACAGTCCGCCCGTACGGTTTGCCAGTACCGGGCGGCGCGTCTTGAGGTCAATACGCATGCCCAACAGCGTATTTATCAGGCACAGCCCGTCCGCGCCCGCGTCGGCGCATGCGCGGGCAATCTCCGTAATGTCGGACACATTCGGCGTCAGCTTCATAAATATGGGCTTGCGCGTGACACCCCGTACGGCTTTCGTGACCCCGGCGGCGGCTTTGGGGTCTGTGCCGAAGTTCCGCCCGCCCGCGTGTACGTTCGGACAGGAAATGTTAATTTCCAGTATGCGGCACTGTTCCACGTCCTCCAACTTGCGGCAGTTCTCGGCGTACTCCTCCACGCTGAACCCGCCCACGTTGGCAATGACAACGCCTTGGAATATCCGCGCAATGTTCGGGACTTCCTCCCGGATTACGGCGTCAATGCCGGGATTCTGTAACCCGATAGCGTTGAGCATGCCGCCGGGAGTCTCGGCGATACGCGGCGGCGGATTGCCGTCACGCGGTTGCGCGGTTGTACCCTTCCACGCGAACGCGCCTAATATGTTCAGGTCGTAGAGCGCGGCGAACTCGCGCCCGTATCCGAACGTGCCGGACGCCGGAATCACCGGATTTTTGAGCGTCACACCCGCCAGCGTCACCGACAAATTCACGTCTCCCATACGATTTCCTCCCGCGTGAAAATGGGTCCCTCCTTGCAGACACGTTTCCAGCCGCCCCGGAACGGCATGGAACACCCCATACACGCCCCGAAGCCGCAACCCATACGCGCCTCAAAACTGTACTGTCCCCCGGTCAAATGCGGCAAATTGTACACAGCGCGCAACATCGGCAACGGCCCGCAACAGTACACGTAACGCCGGGACGCCTGTTGCCGCAGAATATCCGTGACAAGTCCGTTATCGTCCTCCGTGGCGACAAGCACCGTGTCGCAGACGGCGCGGAACTCGTCCAGATAGAATATGTCGGCGCGGTTGCGGAAGCCCAGCGCCGCGACAGGCGTCACACCTTGACGCCGTAACGCTTTCGCCAGTCCGAACAGCGGCGCGACACCGATTCCGCCGCCCGCTAAGATGACGCTTTCCGGGTCAACGCCCGACAGCGTAAAGCCGTTGCCCAGTCCGGTTAGAATGTCGAACACGGTACCCGGCACGGCGTCGGCAAGTTCCCGCGTCCCCGCGCCCACAACGCGCAGTAAGAGCGTCAGACTTTCGTTGTCCCAGTCGCAGACCGACACCGGACGCCGGAGAAAGTGTCCGGGCAGGGCAATATTCACGAACTGTCCGGGCGCGGTTATGGCGGACGTGTCGCCGGAAAGCGTCAACTCCACGGTGTCGGCGGTCAGACGCCGGACGCGTTGGAGCGTAAAGGCGGACTGTTTCACGAAATCCCCTCCCGGTACGGCAGATTGTGGTACACGATTTTCCCGCCGCAAACGGTCATGGCGACAGCCGCCGACACGCCCCAGCCGTCAAACGGCGTGGCGCGTCCCAGTGAGTGGAAGCGCGTACTGTTGACGGTGTGCGGGCGGTTCAAGTCCAGAATCGTGAAATCCGCCGCCTCCCCCGGCGACAGCGTACACGCCGCAAAGCCGAATATCTCCCGCGGACGCACACATAAAGCGCGTAGCAACGTTTCCAGCGGCACAAGTCCCGTCTCGACAAGGTTCGTGTAGAGTACCGGGAACGCGGTTTCCAGTCCCACGACGCCGTTGAGACTTCCCCGCAGTCCCCGCGACTTCTCCCCGGCACTGTGCGGCGCGTGGTCGGTTGCGATACAGTCTATGGTACCGTCCAAAAGTCCCGCTAACAGTGCGTCGCGGTCGTCGGCGCTTCGGATAGGCGGATTCATCTTGAAGCGTCCGTCGTCGGAAAGTTCCTCGTCCGTCAGCGCTAAATAGTGCGGCGCGGTCTCGCAACTGACCGGAAGCCCGTCCCGCTTGGCGTCACGAATCAGCGCGACACTCTCCTTTGTCGACACGTGACAGACATGGTACTGACAGCCGGTTTCCCGGACAAGTTCCAAATCGCGTTCGACCTGCCGCCACTCGCTTTCGGACGCGTTGCCCGGAAAGCCGTTGCGCCGCGCAAACGCGCCGTCATGGATTGCCCAATCTTTGCGCAACAGCGATTCGTCCTCACAGTGCGCGACAATCGGCTTTTCGACGCCTTTCGCGTGTTCCATGGCCTCCCGCATGACCTCCCGCGACTGTACGCCTTTTCCATCGTCGGAGAACCCCGCCACGTACGGCGCAAGCGCCGCGAAGTCGGACAGTTCCGCGCCCTGTTCCCCACGCGTGATTGACCCGTAAGGCCAAACACGGATAATCGCGTCACGCTGTATCAAGTCCAGTTCGGCTTGCAGATGTTCCGGCGTGTCCGGTACGGGGTTCAGGTTCGGCATGGCGCAGACAGTCGTATAGCCTCCGGCGGCGGCGGCGAACGTGCCGGAATAGATTGTTTCCTTGTACGCGAAACCCGGCTGACGGAAATGTACATGGACATCCGTAAAGCCCGGCACAATCACACAGCCCGGCACCCGTATCACCGACGCGCCGTTTGTACCCGCCGGACACGGTACAATGTTCGCGCCGCTGACGGCAAGCGGTTCTTCCCGGAACTGTCCGCCACGCCAGACGGTTCCGCCCGTAAACAGAAGCATAATAAAAATTCCCTCCCGTCCGTTTTTGCCTATCTTACCACAGCGTGTCCCGATACGCAAGCGCGAAAAGCCCTCCCCCGGTATCGCACAGGCGTTACGCCGTACAAAACCGCCCCACCCGGCGCGGGACTGCCGACAGAGAAACCGCAACATTTTCTCTAACGCTCAGGTGGAAAAATTTGACCGGATTATTTTTGCATTTCCGTCAAATTTCCTCTTGCATTCCGGTTCGGAGTGTGGTATAGTAAGGACAGTGCAGGGTTCGTATATCGGTATTACACCAGCTTCCCAAGCTGGTCAGGCGGGTTCGACTCCCGTACCCTGCTCCATGACGCAACGCCGGACAGTTTCAAACTGTCCGGCGTTGTTCTGTCTTCGCCCGTGTCGGTTACTTGATTACCAGATTCTCCACGACAATGCCCAAAGCCTCAAGTTGCGCTTTGGTTTCGCAAATCTGGTTTTCAATTTCCGTGTCCTTGTCCTGCGCGGCCTTAATGCGCAACAAGTCCATATACCGGGAAATTACGCTGATGGCCTGTTCCTTGTCGGTCATACCGATGTCCCCTTTCCCGTCTTTTCCCGCTGACATTGCCATGTTGCCACCCTCGGACACTATCATATCACATTTCACAGCAATATAACATGTTAAAATCCAACAAGGTTACACGCCGTATTTTTGCATGTTGCACATTTTTCGATGGGGCTTATTTCGCGGGCATGTAGACCATGCGGAGCGGAATCATGGCGCGGTAACGTTCGTCCAAGCCGCAGTAATATTTGAGCGTCAGCGCGGCGAGTTCGGCACCGTCGACGGCGCGGAGATACGGCGTACGCTTCAGGCTCTGCCGTACGCGTTCCGTGAAGTCGCCCGACGTGATGACAAGACCGTAATCGCCGGGTTCGAGGGCGTTCTGTAAACGTGTAATGTCGGCTTCCCGGACTTCCCCGGCGCGGAGTTGCACGAAAAGCGGCGGGGAAAGTTCGTCGTGCGTGGCGGTCAACTCAAACTCGTTGAGGCCGCTGTCGGGCGGCAACGAGATGGTGTAGCCCATGGCGCGGAGCAGTCCGGCGGCGAACTGCCGGAAGTTCTCCCGCGTCAGATAGCGCCGTAAGGCGTTCAGGACAAAGGCGGCGGTCTCGGTGCCGGTATAGTCGGCGGCGCGGAGTACGCAAGTCCGGCCGCCGGGCGCGGTGGTGACGGCGGACGCGGGGAGTGTACTTGTGGCGGCGGACGCGGCAACCGTCGCGGAGGCGGGTACTGTGTCGGCGACGGATACGGCGGGGCGCGTGGGGCGTTCGGGTTCGAGCCACGCCACGCCCAGCGGCGACAAAAACTCTCCCGCGAAGCGTTTGACGGCGAACAGCCGCACCGGGGAACAGGTCATTTCCCGCATGGCGTCGCGTGAAAATTCGGACTGCGGAACATGCTTCAACCAGTTGACGGGGCGGGTATGGGCGTTATCGCGGAAAGCGTACGCGCCGCTGACCGTGCCAAGACTGACCGTTTCGCCGTGGAGACAGGCCACGTAATCGCCGGGTTCGACCTCGTACACCAGCCGGTACAACGCCCCCGCCACGGCGGTTTTATTGGCGGCGTTGGCGTCGGGGTAGGCGGTATCGAATTTCTTGCGGAACGCGTCGCGGTCGGGTTCCAGCGCGTTCAAGTCTCCCATTTCAGGCCAGTCAAAGGCAATGTTCCCCTGTTCGGTGGAGAATGTGTCCCCAAGACTGTGAACCGCCCAAAGTTTGTTGGTTTTACTGGTATCCATGAAGTGTCACACCCTTTCCGTAATTCGGTTTCTCCGTGATGATTCCTGTGTGTGACGGACGCCGGAGGCCGTGTCCGCTTGCCCTCCCCCGCTGAGGGAGAGTGGCGCGTCAGCGCCGGGTGGGGGGAATGTTCCCCCGCTGTCGCCTTGCGGCGACAAAACACGTGGCGGGAATGTTCCCCCCTCTGTCGCCTTGTGGCGACATCTCCCCCCAAAGGGGGGCGACAAGGACGCGGCCTCTGCGATTGTGGTATTGTATGGGCGAGTGTCGGCTTTGTCAACCGTCATATTGCACAATTTCCAATTACATTTCCGTGACAATCAACAAACAAGAGGCGCAAAAGCCGGGACAAATCCGGTTTCGCGCCCCATGGGAAGCGGTATTTACAGGTAATGCTTCATGCCGTCGGTGGCGGTGGAGCGGTCGGCGCTGACAGTGACAGTGAACTTGATACCGTGGCGCTCGCCGAACAGGTCAAGCCAGTCAAGGAAGGCTTCCATATTGCTGTCCACGTCCAGACCCACGATTTTGCGCAGGTCGTCTATAAAGATATGGGAAATGTCATAGTTGCCGGCGTAAAGGCCGATGATGAATCCCCGGAAGATGTCGTAATTGTGGAGGTCGTATTCCTGCGCGTCGATGAGGCGGATTTGATAGTGGATGTTAAAGGTCATGTTGCGCACGGCCTCAATGCAGACTACGCTGCCCTCCTCATCCTTCGCGGCGTTGTTGAGCATGTCAATGAGCTGTTTGGTTTTGCCCTCGCCCTTGCCGCCCATAATCAGCCGAACCATGTCAATCACTCCTTAATTTGTAAAATAGTCAAAATAAGTATACCATATCTGGAAGCAAAAAACAATAGAGAATTTCACAATAAAAAGCCCTCCCGTTTCCGGGAGGGGAGACTTTCTGTCAGGTGTTGAGGGCAATAATTGTTTCGACTGTGCCGAGGAAGTCCATTCTGTCCATGCTGGCGTCAGCGCCGAGAGAGTAGGAGTAATCGTCGACCGTCCACATGGCGAGGAACAGGGAATCCCCGTCGCCCAGACAGGTCACGTTGACGCCTTGGAGCGACTGCGCGACTTCCTGCGTGTACTGACTGTAATCGCCGCTGATATTCCAGTCACCGGGAGCCTTGCGGGCGGTCAGGGAGGCGTCGGTGTCGTTGGAGTAGATGACCTCGAACAGAGACATATCGTCGGCGACGCGGTAGGCGACTTTATCATAGCCGCCGATTTCCTCCGGCACGCCGAATTTGAATCCCGCCGCCGCCTCGGCCTCGGCATAGGTGGCGTAATCCGTGAACGGGTTCGCTATACCCGCGTCCGGCGCTTCGGGTCCCATCGTGGCGTCGTCGGGAGTTGTGGCGGCGGTATCGTCGGGCATTGTGGCGGTATCGTCGGGTGTCGCGGTGGTGTCGTCGGGCATTGTGGCGGTATCATCGGGTGTGGCGGCGGTGTCGTCGGGTGTCGCGGTGGTGTCGTCGGGCATTGTGGCGGTATCGTCGGGTGTGGTGGTGTCGGTTGTGGTGGTTTCGTCATTGGCGGGCGTTTCCGTGCCGCCCTGTTTGCCGCAGGCCGCGAGGCTCAATGTCAGCGCAAAGGCCAAGGCAAGCGCAAGCCATTTCTTCATATCGTCCAATCTCCTTTTGCTGTGATGTTCCGGGGTTTCCGCCGGACACAAGTCATTGTACCACGCCGTGCGGGCTTTTGCTAGCGAATTACCGGAAAATCCCAGTCGACGGCGATTTTGTCTCCCGCCGAACAGGCTTGCAAACGCCGAAAAAGTGTGCTATACTGCCGCCACATGTATTCCGCGTCTGGAGGAACTCACTTTGAAAAAACAGTCCCTGAAACAAAATTACGGAAACGACAGCATTTCTTCCCTGAAAGGTGCCGAACGTGTGCGCAAACGTCCCGGCGTCATTTTCGGCTCTGACGGCCTTGACGGCTGTGAACACGCCGTCTTTGAAATACTCTCCAATTCCATCGATGAAGCCCGCGAAGGCCACGGCACTTTGATTACCGTCCGGCGCTTCCTCGACCACTCCATAGAGGTACAGGACGCCGGGCGCGGCTGTCCCGTCGACTGGAACGAAAAGGAAGGCCGTTACAATTGGGAACTCGTGTTCTGTGAACTCTACGCCGGCGGCAAGTATAACAATCTCACCGGCGACAGTTACGAGTATTCGTTAGGCCTCAACGGCCTCGGCGCCTGCGCCACACAGTACGCCTCCCGCTATATGGATGTCACCGTCCGGCGCGACGGTCACGAGTACGCCCTGCACTTTGAGCGCGGGGAAATCGTCGGCGAGCTTCAAAAGACACCTTTGCCGCGTTCCCGCGTCCGCGAAACCGGTACCCGTATCCGCTGGCTCCCCGACTTGGACGTGTTCACTGATATCAACATTCCCCCGGAGTTTTTCACGGACGTGATAAAGCGTCAGGCGGTTGTCAACGCCGGGATTTCGTTCCGGTTCGAGAACGAGACCGCCCCCGGCAAGTTTGACGCCGCGGACTTTCTGTACCCGGACGGCATCGCGGATTATGTCGGGGAACTCTCCGGCGACAACGCCCTGACTGATACTATTTTCTGGTCAGCCGAACGGCAGGGGCGTGACCGCCCCGACAAAGACGAGTACAAAGTCCGTCTTTCGTGCGCGTTCCGCTTCTCGAACCGCGTACACGTCATCGAACATTATCACAATTCCAGTTATCTGGAACACGGCGGAAGCCCGGAAAAAGCCGCGAAATCGGCCTTTGTCTCGGCCTTCGACAAGTATCTCCGCGAACAGGGCAGGTATCAGAAAAATGAGTCCAAAGTCGCGTGGGAGGATATCGAGGACTGTCTTGTGCTGGTCTCCAACAACTTCTCAACCCAGACTTCCTACGAAAACCAGACCAAGAAATCCATTACTAACAAGTTCATCCGGGAGGCCATGACGGAGTTTTTACGCTCCAATCTGGAAATCTGGTGCATTGAGAACCGTCAGGACGCCGACCGCGTCGCCGAACAGATTCTTATCAACAAGCGCAGTCGTGAGAGCGCCGAAAAGGCGCGGCTCAACATTAAAAAGAAACTTTCCGGCAATATCGACATTGCCAACCGTGTGCAGAAGTTTGTCGACTGCCGTTCCCGTGACCCCGACAAACGCGAAATCTATATTGTCGAGGGAGATTCCGCGCTCGGAAGCGTCAAACTCAGCCGCGACGCCGAATATCAGGGCATTATGCCGGTACGCGGAAAAATCCTCAACTGTCTGAAAGCCGACTACGCCTTAATTTTCAAGAGCGAAATTATCACGGATTTGATACGCGTTCTTGGCTGTGGCGTGGAGGTGCAGAACCGTCACGTAAAGGATATGTCGGCCTTCGACCTGAAAAATTTACGCTGGAACAAAGTCGTAATCTGCACGGACGGTGATGTAGACGGCTTCCAGATTCGCACACTCATTTTGACTATGCTCTACCGCCTCACGCCGACACTTATCGAAAAGGGCTATGTCTATATTGCCGAAACGCCCCTGTTTGAAATCAATTCCGGCGACAAGACGTGGTTCGCCTACTCCGACGCCGAAAAGAACGATATCCTGAAACAGTTGTCGGGCAAGAAAGTCAAAGTCGACCGTTCCAAAGGCCTCGGCGAGAACGACCCCGACATGATGTGGCTTACGACCATGAACCCGGAAACGCGGCGTCTGATACGTGTCATGCCGGAGGAAGTCGAGCGTACCGCGCAGGTGTTTGAACTGTTGCTTGGGAACAATCTGCAAGGCCGCAAGGAGCATATCGCCGCCCACGGCTACGAGTATCTGGCAATGGCCGATATCAGTTAATTTTGAAAATACAGGAAATATATATTGACATCTCAGTACAAAATGGCTATAATCAAATATGTAAGGAGGAATTGATATGCCATTTTCGTACAAACCTCTCTGGAAGTTGCTGATTGACCGTGACATGACCAAAAAGGCATTGATGAAACAACCGGGAATTTCCAAATCGACCGTTGACAAGATGAACCGGGGAGAAAACGTGTCTATGGATGTAATAGAGCGTATATGTCACGCGCTCGATTGCAATATTTCGGACATTGTGGTGTATCGGGAGCATTGATATGTCATATACAGTAATCCACGCGGATTGTTTTGAGTGGATGGCATGTCGGGAAGAATATTCCATTACGGCCATTGTGACAGACCCGCCCTATGGAGTAAAAGAGTATACGGAAAGTGAAATGGAAAAACGCCGTCAGAAAAAAGGAGGGATTTGGAGAATCCCGCCTTCCTTCGACGGTCACGCACGAAATCCGCTTCCCCGGTTTTCCGTCATTAATGATGACCCTTGTGAGCGGCAAAACGTATACGATTTTTTTTATCATTGGGCGAAACTGGTCATTCGTCTGCTTGTCCCCGGCGGTCATGTGTTCATTGCCTCCACGCCTTTGCTCTCCGATATCGTAAGCCGCGCCATGAGAGAAGCGGGTTTTGAACGTCGGGGAGAAATTATCCGAACGGTTTCCACGTTGCGAGGCGGAGACCGTCCGAAAGGCGCGGAATCGGAATTTTCGGAACTTTCCGTGATTCCCAGGGGACTTTGGGAACCGTGGGGGCTATACCGAAAACCGCTTTCAGAAAAAACCGTCGCCGAGAATCTGCGGCGTTGGAAAGCGGGCGCGTTGCGCAGGGATACGAACAGTCTGCCCTTTTGTGACCTGATTCCAAGCGGAAAAACACCCCGTCTGGAACGTCAAATTGCGCCTCATCCGAGCGTCAAGCCGCAGGAATTTTTGCGGAAACTGGTTTACGCCTCCTTGCCTTTCGGAACGGGAACCGTATTAGACCCATTTTCCGGAAGCGGTTCAACGCTGGCGGCGGCGGAGTTTTGGGGATATGACAGCGTGGGGATTGAAAAAGACGCTTTCTTTTTCCAACTCTCCCAAAGCGCAATCCCGCAACTTGCGAAGTTATATCCCCAAACTGTCAGTCTTTCCGGCTGAATGGCGAATACTCTGGAATTGGAAGGACGGAGGCAAGACTTTCTCTGTTTCGCCGGAGTGCAGGGGTAATGGAAACCAGTTCCGGATTGAGATAGACAGTTCCGTCCCGCAGTTTCGCCGTCCCGATTCTGGTGGTGATGTAGGTTTCTGTGCGTTGAGACTGGTTGCTGTTTCTGCGGCTCCCCTGATACTGCCAGTCGGAAAACTCCCGTTCATAGCCTATCAGATTCGCAATCTCAACCTGTGAAAACGCAATGTCGCCGTCATCCATAATCTGGAAGCATACGACAATATGCCATCCGCTGTGTCCGTTATGCCCTTCCCCGCCCTTCATAGGTTTGTTGGAGGCTTTGACTTCCAGTCCGATTCCCTTGCTCTTGTGGGTTAAGTCCGGATATTTCTGGTCATGATACGGCTGATATACGCTGACATCGCCCAGCATTTTGGTGAATACGTTGGAGACAATCCCACTGAAATTGTTGGCCTGAATGATTTCATCCAGACGAATCCCAGCGTTTTCGCGGATGGTCTGGAAGAACTCCCGCGTCTTTTGCATGGCACGAAAGATTTCTTCCGCTTTCAGGTCTTCCGGCAGGGGAACATCCCGTAAAAATCGACGTTGAAGCATTGTATTTTCCTCACTTTCGATAAAATGCCATTTATTATACCATAGATGTGCGGGAAAAGCTCGTCTATTTCAAAAATATATGCAACGATTTCTGATATGTAAAGGAAACACTGTATGCCAAGGAAGAAAGTAAGCGGCGAGACAAGCCGCAAGCATAACCCGAATGTCATGGGACTTCGCGCCGCCGTCGTGGAGGAACCCATTACACGCACGCTGGAGACCAATTACATGCCCTACGCCATGAGCGTGATTGTCTCCCGCGCAATCCCGGAAATCGACGGCTTCAAGCCGTCCCACCGGAAACTGTTGTACACCATGTACAAAATGGGGCTTTTAGGCGGAACGCGTACCAAGTCCGCGAACATCGTCGGGCAGACCATGCGACTGAATCCCCACGGCGACGCCGCCATTTACGATACCATGGTCAGACTGTCGAGCGGCTACGGCGCGTTGCTGACACCTTTTGTCGATTCAAAGGGCAACTTCGGCAAGGCCTATTCCCGCGACATGTCGTGTGCCGCGCCGCGCTACACGGAAGCGCGACTGACACCGATTTGTCAGGAACTTTTCCGCGACATCGACGCCGATACCGTCGACTTTGTGGACAACTACGACAACACCATGAAAGAGCCGTCCCTGTTGCCGACGACATTTCCTAATATTCTGGTGTCGGCAAACAGCGGAATTGCCGTGGGCATGGCGTCGCAATTTTGCGGCTTCAATCTAAAGGAAGTCTGCGACACCGCCGCCGCGTACTTGAAACATCCCGACTGTGACCTGTCCGAGACGCTCCCCGCGCCCGACTTCCCCACCGGCGGCGAACTCCTCTGGGACGCCAACGCAATCCGCGACATTTACGAGACCGGACGCGGCAGTGTGCGCGTACGCGCCAAGTACCGCTATGTCAAGGCCGAAAACCTCATCGAGATTTACGAAATCCCGTACTCCACCACGTCCGAAGCGATTCTGGACAAAGTCGAGAAACTTATCAAGGCGGGGAAAGTCCGGGAAATTTCCGACATGCGCGACGAAACCGACTTGTCCGGGCTCAAACTGGCTATCGACCTCAAACGCGGCACCGACCCCGATAAACTCATGTCGCGCCTGTTCAAGCAAACTCCGCTCGAAGATTCCTTTGCCTGTAACTTTAACGTCCTCATTGGGGGCGTGCCGAAAGTGTTGGGCGTGCGCGAGATTTTAGCGGAGTGGGCGTCGTGGCGTACGGAATCCGTACGGCGGCGGGTGTCGTTCGTGTTACAGCGCCGGGAAGAACGTCTGCACCTGTTGCGCGGTTTACAGAAAATTTTACTCGACATTGACCGCGCCGTGGACATCATCCGCAACACCGAAGAGGAAGCCGAAGTCGTGCCAAATCTGATGATAGGCTTTGGTATCGACAAGACACAGGCGGAGTATGTCGCGGAAATCAAGTTACGGAACCTCAATCGGGAATATTTGTTGAAGCGTACGGAGGAAATCAGCGGCTTGGAGACCGAAATTTCCGGTTTGCGCGCCACACTCGACGACCCGAAACGTGTACGGAAAATCATCACGGACGAACTCAAGGCCGCCGCGAAGAAGTACGGCGAACCCCGCCGCACGACCATTTTGTACCAGTACGACACCGGCGCGGATATCGAAGCAGAAACCCCGTCGGAGTATCCGGTACACGTCTTTCTGTCGCGGGAAGGCTACTTCAAGAAAATTACGCCGTTGTCGCTCCGCATGGGCGGGGAACAGAAGTTCAAAGAGGGCGACGAACTCCGGCAGACGTATCAGACGACATCCGGCGCGGAAATTATGTTTTTTACAGACCGCTGTCAGGTCTACAAAACGCGCCTGAGCGAGTTCGACGACACGAAAGCAAGCGTCTTGGGCGACTATCTCCCGGCGAAACTGGGCATGGAGTCCGGCGAAAATGTCATCTACGCCGTACTCCCCGGCGACTACTCCGGCTATCTGCTCTTTTTCTACGAAAACGGCAAGGCGGCGCGTGTCCCGCTGTCGGCGTACGACACAAAGTCCAACCGCCGCCGCCTGACGGGCGCTTACTCCGATAAGTCCCCGCTGGCGTCCATGCTCTGTCTGACGGATGAGGCGGAAATCGCGGTCTACTCCACGGAACCGCGCTGCGTACTGTTCCACACGTCGGCGCTCCCGCAGAAGGCCACGCGCACGACACAGGGTGTCAACGTCATGACCTTGAAAGCAAGTCACACGCTCGAAAAGGCGCTTCCGGCGTCGGAGACGCCCATTGTCAATCCGGCGCGTTACCGGGCGCGGACACTCCCCGCCGCCGGGGCGTTACTGCGTCAGGACGACACCGAAGAAAAACAGTTGAGCATAATATGACAGGAGGCGTCGCCGTGAACCGTAACGAACAATGGTTACAATGGGCTGTGGAGTTGCAAAGTCTGGCACAGGCGGGCTTGCACTATTCAAAAGACCCGTTTGACGTGGAACGCTTCCAGCGGGTGCGGGAAATCGCCGTGGAAATGTTGCATGAGAAGTCCGGCATTCCGGTTGAAAAAGTCCGGGAGTTGTTCTGTTGCGAAACCGGGTATCAGACACCGAAATTAGACACCCGCGCCGCCATTTTTCAGGACGACAAAATTTTACTGGTACGGGAACGCCGTACCGGAAACTGGTCTCTGCCGGGCGGCTGGGTCGATGTCAACTTGTCCGTGCTGGAAAGCGCCGTCAAGGAAGTCCGGGAGGAGGCCGGATTAGAGGTCAGCGCCGATTTGGTGATTGCCGTCCAAGACCGTGAAAAGCACAATCAACCCGTGTACGCGTGGAAAGTGTGTCATGTGTTCGTACTCTGTACGGCGCACGGCGGAGAGTTTGTCCCGAACACGGAGACCACGGAAAGCGGCTATTTCGCGCTGGACGCGCTCCCGCCGCTGTCGACGGAAAAGAACACCGCCGAACAGATTGCCATGTGTTTCGACGCCTGTCACGCCGAACACTGGAAAACGTTGCTGGATTGAGAGGTCTGCCACATGGATACGGAAGCGGAACTTTCCCGGAAAACCGGTATCCGGGAACGCGTCATCCGGGAAATTCGGACATTCGCGGAGAAATACGGCGTCAAAAAGGTGATACTGTTCGGTTCGCGGGCGCGGGGCGATTTCCGGGAACGAAGCGATATTGACCTTGCCTTCACGGGCGGCGACGGGGCGCGTTTCTCGCTCGACGTGGACGAGGAGACGTACACGTTACTGATGTTCGATATCGTGAATCTGGACAAACCCGTGCAGCCGGAATTAGTGGAATCTATCAGGCGGGACGGAGTGGTGATTTATGAGCAAGTTTGAAAATTTTGTCCGGGCGCTTGACAATCTCAATGACATTTACCATTACACAGAACCCTATGGAAATGTGGAACTCTCCGGCATGGTGGCGCTGTTTGAAATCTGCTTTGAACAGGCTTGGAAAACCATGAAGGAGTGTCTGGACAAGAGCGGCTACCGCGAGGGGAAAACCGGTTCCCCGAAACTGGTTATCAGAACCGCCTACGCGGCGGAGATGATTCCCGACGAGGCGCTGTGGCTCCGTGCGCTGGAGGACAGAAACCATGTCGCGCACGCGTATAATCAGGCCATTGCGCTGGGCATTGTTCAGAATACCAAAGAGCGTTATTATGACATGTTCCGGGCGCTGCGTGACACGCTCGAACGTGACTGGCTCTGAAAGGACGTTGAAAGTATGGAACTCGAACAGGTACGGGACAACTTACGGGCGCGGGGCTTCCACGCGGAGATTTTCCCCGACGGGAAAGCCGTGTCGGACTACCTCAACGCCGCGATTGACGGCACTACAGTCAGCTTCGGCGGCTCCGTGACGCTGAAAGAACTCGGCCTCTACGAAAGCCTCTCGACGCATAACGACGTACACTGGCACTGGGTCGGCGGCGCGGCGGAACGTGACCGGGCTATGTCCACGGAAGTGTACCTCACGTCGGCGAACGGCCTCGCGGAGACCGGCGAACTGGTCAACATTGACGGCACCGGAAACCGTGTCGCGTCCACGCTCTACGGACACAAGCGCGTTTACTTCGTCGTGGGTCAAAACAAAATCGCCCCGGACTACGAACAAGCCTTATGGCGGGCGCGGAATATCGCCGCGCCGAAAAACGCGCAACGTCTGGGCATGAAAACACCCTGCGCGGCAAAGGCGGAACGGTGCTATAACTGCGACAGTCCCGAACGAATCTGCCGGGGGCTGGTAGTTCTGTGGGGGCCGATGTTGGGTACCGAAACGGAAGTCTTGCTCGTGCGCCAAGACCTCGGCCTGTAATCCGGGACGGGTCAAATATAGTAAGGAGTGACAACTTTATGATGGAACGTGAAACTTTCCGGTCACGTCTGGGCTTTCTGCTGGTCAGCGCCGGATGTGCAATCGGAATCGGGAATGTATGGCGCTTCCCGTACGTCACCGGCGCGGACGGCGGCGGCGTGTTCGTGCTGTTCTACCTGCTTTTCCTGCTGATTATGGGCATTCCCATTCTGACCATGGAGTTCGCGGTAGGACGCGCAAGCCGGAAAAGCGCCCTGCCCGCTTTCCAAGCCCTCGAACCTCGCGGAACGAAATGGCATATTCACGGCTGGGCGTGCTTCGCGGGCTGTACACTGCTCATGATGTACTATACCACGGTCTCCGGCTGGATGCTGGGCTACTTCTTCAAGTTCGCGGGGGGCGTGTTCTACCTGCTCCCGCCCGCCGAGGCTGATTCCGTGTTTGAACGCATGCTGGCCTCTCCGGCGGAAATGGCGCTCTGGATGGCGATTACTGTCATTGCGGGCTTTTTAGTGTGCAGTTTCGGACTCCGTGACGGCCTCGAACGCGTGACAAAGTGGATGATGTTGGGGCTTCTGTGCCTGATTGTCATACTTGCCGTGCGCGGACTGACGCTTCCCGGCGGTCTGGACGGCGTCAAGTTCTATCTGCTCCCGTCGATGGAACGCGCCAAGGAAGTCGGACTGTTCCGGGTCATCACCGACGCCATGAACCAGTCCTTCTTCACGCTGAGTATCGGCATTGGCTCCATGGAGATTTTCGGAAGCTACATGTCCGACGAACACACGCTTCCCGGCGAGGCGGCGCGTATCTGCGCCCTTGACACGTTTGTCGCCTTTATGGCGGGACTGATTATCTTTCCGGCGTGTTTCAGTTTCGGCGTGGAACCGAATCAGGGCCCCGGCCTGATTTTCATGACCCTGCCGCGTATCTTCTCCGACATGACCGGCGGTCGTTTCTGGGGGGCGCTGTTCTTCCTGTTCATGACCTTTGCCAGTTTCTCGACGGTTATCGCCGTCTTTGAAAACCTGATTGCCAATTGTATTGACGATTTCGGCTGGAACCGGAAAAAGTCCTCTCTGGTCTGCTGTATCTTTATTCTGATTGCAAGTCTGCCGTGCGTACTCGGTTACAATGTCTGGATGGACCTGCACATCATCGGGGCGCGTGACGTACTCAACAGCGAGGACTTCATTGTCAGTTCGTTACTGCTCCCGGTGGGGTCGCTGACATATCTGCTCTTCTGCGTGACGCGCTGGGGCTGGGGCTTCGACAACTATCTGAAAGAGGCCAATACCGGTACCGGTCTGAAAATGCCCGCCGCTCTGAAACCTTATTTTCAGTTCGTGCTTCCTGTGCTGATTCTCTTTATCCTGATTGTCGGCTTGATTTGAAAACGATTCACGCTTCCCCTCTCCCGTTTCCGGGAGAGGGTTTTTTCGCAAAGGGACGAGTTTCCAGACTGCGCGGCGGATAATCGACAGATATCTTTTCATGCCTGCAAAAATCGTCAACGAAACCGGAAAAAGAAACAAAATATTACATTTTCGATTTTTCTATTGACAAATTCAAGAATCAACAGTATAATGCCTCTATTCTCTTTTTTGCGGGTGATAGATATGAAAGAGTTTTTGCCGGTTCGCTTGAAAAGCGTTCACCTTGAGAATTTCAAGAATGTGGTGAACGGTTCGGTGACGATAGAACCGTCCCGCCAGTCTTACTCGGCAAGCATTTTGGGCTTGTACGGGCAGAACGGCTCCGGTAAAACCGCCTTGATTGACGCCCTGCATTTGCTCAAACTTGCTCTGTCCGGACAGGCGATTCCCGCGCAATTCGCGGGAGCCGTCAACGTCAACGCCGAATACACTACCCTTACGTTTGAGATGGACGTGTCAGACCCCGACGGCGGCATGTATCACGCCGTTTACTCCTTCCGCCTGACGGGAACGCAAGATGATTCCGAATCGCACGAGAAAGCGGATACGGAAACGAAAATTCCCATAAAAATCAATATGGCGACAGGAGCTGTTGTCAACGATTCCGACAGTACAAAAGCCCTGATTTCCCATGAAATTTTGAAATTCTCCTATGTTTCTGACAAGGAAAACGCGAAACTTCAGCCGCTTATCGACTCTGCCCGAAATCCCACAAAAAACGCGGTTTTCTTCCCTGAAACAAAGTTCAGTGTCTTGACGGGTGGGAACAAAGACGCCGTCACGGATTTGCTGGTAGCGAAAAAATTGACAGCCTCCACGTCCCGTTCCTTTGTCTTTTCCAAGGAACTGCTGTCCGTTATCCGGAAAAACTGCAAAGAGCAGTCGTATATCACCCTGCTTGACAGCCTCGCGATGTTTGGCAATATTGGACTGTTCGTTATCAGTACCTCCGCTTCCGGGTTGATTACGTTGAATGCCCTGCCATTTATTTTCCGGCATGAAAAAAGAAGGTCTGTGGGCATGCTCGCGTTGCCTCTGAATGACGGGGTGTCACTCCCGCAGGAAGTGACGGAAATGCTCCGGGAAGTGATTTCCTCCATGAACATCGTGTTGCAGCAGCTTGTCCCCGGAATGACTGTCAGCCTCCGGGAAATCGGCACCCAAGTGCAGGCCGATAACCAGACTTATGTCAGAGTGCAACTGTTTTCCCGCAAGAACAGCCGCGAAATCCCGCTCGGTTATGAATCGGAAGGAATCAAAAAAATTATCTCCTTCCTCCAACTCCTGATTATGGCCTACAATCATCCCGGAATTACCGTCGCCGTGGATGAACTCGATTCGGGCGTGTTTGAATACCTGCTCGGCGAACTGCTCCAGATTTTCGCCGAAAACGGAGAGGGACAGCTTATTTTCACTTCCCACAACCTCAGACCGCTGGAAACTATCGGCCGGGAGTTTATCGCCTTCACGACCGTGAACCCCAAAAACCGCTATGTCCGCATGAACAACCTGAAAGCCAATCACAACCTGCGCGACACGTACTACCGGAATATTCTGCTGGGTTCGGTGCCGGAAGAATTGTACGAGCCGACCAACAACGCTGAAATCGCGTTCGCCTTCCAAGAAGCCGGAGACTTCCAGTATGCCGGAGGAGGCGGAGACGATGGCGAGTAAGACAAAACGGAAAGTCGTGCTGGTGATTGTGGAGGGGTCGTCTGACAA
Organism: Oscillospiraceae bacterium; assembly: GCA_017445875.1. Classification (GTDB taxonomy): domain Bacteria; phylum Bacillota; class Clostridia; order Oscillospirales; family Oscillospiraceae; genus Oscillibacter. The sequence goes on from JAFSRZ010000039.1 coordinate 47,992, forward strand.
AACAGCGCTGGAACTGGTCTTGAGTCGAACGTTTGCGCCGCTCGATTCCACGGTGACAATGGTATTTGTGCGCGGGGACATTACCTCTGATAAGAACATTCATCCCGCGAATATTGTAAACCGGGTGACGGATGTGGTGAAAGAATACGCGCAGAACAACGGCAAATTACATGCCAGTGACTTCCTTCAGGTCATCCAGATTACCGACACGGACGGCACGTATATTCCACAGGGGTCTGTGGTCAAAGTCGCAGGCATTACCCCTGACCCGTTTTATACGCTCACAAACATTCAGACGGCGAATCTGCTGGGAACTGTGAGGAGAAACACACGGAAAGGTAACAATATCAATAAGCTCGTCAGCCAGAACACCGTATGGCGGACAATTCCCTACAAACTCTATTATCTATCGTGCAACATGGAACACGCGTTCCACAACCAGAATAATTTGGACGACGAGCAAAAAAAAGCGCTGGCACGTCAATTCCAGCGCACATACGGGCGGAATGTCCCCAGCTTTTACGCGCTGTTGCAATCGCTGTTGCCGCCCCTGCCCTGTCAGGACTACAAAACGTCTTGGGACTATATCCGGCAAGGGTTGCACTCTTTGGAACGTTGCTCTAATCTGTACTTGGCTTTGCCCGCAAACGCCTCGCAAAGTGGCGGCGTAAACGCTCCGCAAAGTGGCAGTTCAAACGCCTCGCAAAGTGGCGGCGCGACCAATGACGACGCGAACGCCCCGCAAGACGCCGGAGACGCTACGGAATAAAGGGGCAATCTTGTCGGCAACTTCTTTGCGCGTACATTTTCGCACAAAAAGATTGACAACGGCGGGAGTTTGTACTATTCTAAGGGTACCGCGTTCGCGGACACAGCAGAAGGAGGCACATCTTATGAACAGCAAGCGCAAGACCATTATCGCCGGAAACTGGAAGATGAACAAGACCCCCAAGGAAGCGGAGGCTTTGTTAGGGGAAGTCCTGCCCAAAGCGGCTGACGCGTCCTGTGAGGTCGTTGTCTGCGTGCCTTACGTGGATTTGCCGGTAGCGTGTGACAAAACCGCCGGAAGCAAAGTCAGCGTCGGCGCGCAGAATCTGCACTTCAAGGCCAGCGGCGCGTATACCGGCGAAATCAGCGCGGCCATGCTTCAGGAAATCGGCGTGTCCTACGTGGTCATCGGTCACAGCGAACGCCGGGAGTATTTCGCCGAGACCGACGCCACGGTGTCGCTGAAAATCGGCGCGGCGCTCGCGGCGGGTCTGACGCCGATTCTGTGCGTGGGCGAAAGCCTCGAACAGCGCGAACAGAACATCATGCCGGAACATATCCGCACCCAGATTAAAATTGACCTCTCCGGCGTGTCCGCCGCCGACATGGGCAAGGTCGTCATCGCCTACGAACCTATCTGGGCTATCGGCACCGGCAAAACCGCCACGTCCGAACAGGCGCAGGAAGTCTGCAAGCTCATCCGTGACACCCTCGCGGAAATTTTCGGCGTGGAAACCGCCGAAACAGTCTCCATCCTCTACGGCGGCTCCATGAACGCGAAAAACGCCGCCGAACTGCTGGCACAGCCCGACATCGACGGCGGCCTCATTGGCGGCGCGTCCCTGAAAGCCGACGATTTCGGTCAGATTATCGCCGCCGCGAAGTAACGAGCAAAACGCGGTTGAGAGTTCCCTGACAAGAAAAGAATTTCCAAGCGCATGCGTGAAAAAACGCCCCTTCCCATGTACGGGAGGGGGCGTAGCGACTTTTATCAGGCGGCTTTATTGAGGCGGAATTTCACGATGTCCATCATATCCGGGAAGCGGAACGTTTCCAGAAGCGTTTCACGTTCCTGATACGTCGCGCCGGTGTTCAGGTTCATGATGTCGTCGGAACCCGCCCCGGTGAGGTTAAACGCGTAAATTCCGGTGGGGTTTTCCTCCGCGTCCGCCTCCGCGCCGACAGCGGGATACAGTGGAGCAGTCAGGCAGAGTACCGCCAGACACAACGCCAAAAGTAAGCGCCAGAATTTCCCTTTCATCGACAAAAACGCCTCCTTAATGTCAGTTATAGGACAGTTTCGCGGCGTTCCAGTCGCGGATAATGTCCCGGTAGAAGCGGCAGACACGCTTTCCGGTTTCCACGTCCAGATTGACATAGTTGCCGCACTCGGCGGCACTTTTGCCGGGCATGTCCCCGGCGAACGCCGACGCCGCCTCGAACACTTCTTTCACGAGCGAAACCGCCCCTTCCAGCGACAGACGCCGGTTGTCGAACAGGAAATAAAAGCCTGTCTGACACCCCATCGGGCCGAAGTAAATCACGGCGTCCTTGTCCTTGGAGTTACGCAACAGGGTTGCTATGAGGTGTTCGACGGAGTGCATTTCGCTGTTGGAGAGCAAGTCGCCGGTGTTCGGACGCTTCAAGCGCAGGTCGAACGTGACAATATCGCCGTCGCGCCGCGACAGGTACAGTCCCGGCAACAACTTTGTGTGGTCGACTTCAAAACTTGCGATACGTTCCATTGCAATTCCTCCCGTCACAGGGTTTCTTTTTGCAGGGACAGCGCAAAGGGAAGCAGAACTTTCCCCAGATTTTCGAGCGCCTGTCCGAAGTCGAAATATTCCTCTACCTGTCCCTCTTTGAAAAGGTGGTCGGACACCGATTTCAGCGCCACGAACGGCGTATTGTTCCGGCAACAGACTTGCGCAATGGCGCAGCCCTCCATTTCCATCAGGACAGGGCGGAACGTGTCCCGAATCCACGCGGCGCGCTGGGTACCCGTGGCGAACCAGTCCCCGGTAGCGGCGCGCCCCGTCGACGCCTCCACGCCCACGCCGCGCAACAGTTCCACACACCGTTCCGGTCGCCACACCGGGAACTCCAGCCGGTTCACCGTCGACACAAACCCCGGCGCGTCCCCGATTGCGCTGGTGTCCATGTCGTGCTGTACGTAGTCCGACGGCACGACGAGCGTACCCGTGGGCAAATCCGTCATGCACCCCGCCACGCCCGCGTTTACAACCATGTCCACGCCGAACGACAGACACAGGATTTCGCACGCCATCGCGGCGTTGACTTTGCCGATACCCCCCGCGCAGGCGATAATGTCCGGGGCGACGTGGTAGAACGGCACGCCGGATATGGTCTGAAACGGTTCAATGTCTTTCGCGCCGGGGAGCGCGTGGAACTCCGCGGGCATGGCGAACTGTAAGCCGATTTTCATCTTGACACCTCGGATATTGGAGTATTTGCGGACATTATAGCGCAATCTCCCGCGACTATCAAGCGCGGTCTTTGGAATGTCGGTATCAATGTATGTGTAAAGTTTTCCGGGCAAACAAACGTTCGCCCCCACCCGGCGCTGACGCGCCACCCTCCCCCAAAGGGGGGAGGGCAAGGAAACCGCATCCCGTGCGGAAACTTCTGTACGAAACAGGGTGCATGTATCGCGGGGCGGCGCTCTTGTCGCCCCCTTTTGGGGGAGATGTCGCCGCAAGGCGACAGAGGGGGGCAAAAGTGCGGCTTTCCCAAAAAACAAATTGACAAAGCGGGGCTTTCGTTATACAATGCCCGTGCGAGTAAAACAGGCGGTCGCGTGGACACGCCGAAAGGCCGTCCATGAGGAAAGTCCGGGCTTCACAGGGCAAGGATAACGGGTAACGCCCGCCGAAGGCGACTTCAGGAAAAGTGCAACAGAGATATACCGCCGGAAAGCGACAGTAAGTAGTGATGTAGGGTGAGCATATGGTGATTGCCGTTGCCCCGGTGCAAATCCGGGCGCTTGCTGATTGTCTGTCCGGCAAGGGTGGAAAAGTGCGGTAAGAGCGCACTCAATGCCGGGGAACCGCGCATTGCTGTAAACTCTATCCGAAGCAACACCGTGGAATGGAAGCATACAGGCCGGCCCGGCCGCTTCCCGGAGGTGGCTTGAGCGCGTCGGCAACGCCGCGCCCAGATAGATGACCGCTTAATACAGAACCCGGCTTACAGTTTTGCTCGTACAAAAAAAGTCACCGGAGGCGATATCGCCCCCGGCGGCTTTTTGTTATTCATTGTCCCAGTTGTGCCACACGTTCTGCACGTCGTCGTTGCCTTCGAGCATGTCGATGAGCTTTTCCATGTTCTTGATGTCGCCCTCGCCGGACAGCGAAATGTAATTCTGCGGCACCATCTCGACTTCCGCCGTGACGAACGTGTAACCTTTTTCTTCCAGCGCCTTCACAACGTCGTTGAAAGAATCGGGGTCGGTCGTGATTTCGAGCGCGGGGCCGTCGGCCTCGAAATCGTCCGCGCCCGCTTCTAAGGCGTCCTCCATGACCTTGTCCTCGTCATAGTCGCCGTCCTCGTTGTCGATGACGATTACGCCCTTGCGGTCAAATGACCAGCTCACACAGCCAATCGCGCCCAGATTGCCATTGCACTTGTCGAACGCGTGCCGGACTTCCGGCGCGGTACGCTGTCTGTTATCGGTCAAAGCCTCGACAATCACCGCCACGCCGCCGGGGCCGTATCCCTCATACGTGACGGCCTCGAAATTCTCCGTACTGCCCGCGCCTAACGCCTTGTCAATCGTACGTTTAATGTTGTCGTTGGGCATGTTGACGGCTTTCGCCTTGGCGATAACTGTCGCAAGACGGGAATTATTGTTCGGGTCGCCGGAGCCGCCGCCTTCCTTGACGGCGACAATGATTTCTTTTGCAATCTTGGTAAAGGCCGCCGAACGTTTCGCGTCCGCCGCGCCCTTTGTTTTCTGGATGTTATGCCACTTGGAATGTCCGGACATACGATGATTCCTCCTGATTAAATTCCGTTTTCCGTGTTGCACTCGTACCGGACGACATCCCGGTGCAGTGCCGATTTCCAGACACGCAACGCCGGAAACTCTGTACGCAAATTCGTGACCAGTGTTTCACAAACCGGGTTCTCTGTGGGAAAGTGTCCGGCGTCGATGAGATTCAGTCCCGCCGACACTGCGTCAAGGAAACCGTGGTACTTGACATCCGCCGTCAGGAACGTATCGCAACCCGCACACAAGGCCGCGTCGGCGTACTCCCCGCAAGCGCCCCCGCCGACAGCCACACGCCGGACAGGTTTCCCGGCGTCGGCGTAGCGAATCCCGCCACAGTCCAGCGCCGTCAGCGCGTGCCGTACAAATTGCCGTAACGGCACCGGTTCGGGCAGTTCGCCCACGCGACAGATATTGTCTCCGCCCGGCAACAGTCCCACGCCCGACAGCCCCAGAACTTCCGCTAACTGGTCGTTGACGCCTCCCGGCGCGGCGTCAAGATTCGTGTGCATGCAGATACACGATACCCCGCCGCATAACAGTTTCATGAGTAACCGCCCCTGCGGGGTGTCGCGGCGCACACTCTGGACGGGGTGCCAACGACAGTTCATCACCGGATGATGTGCCACAATCAGTTCACAGCCGCCGTCTAACGCCTCCTCGGCGACGGCCTCCGTGATGTCCAGCGCCACTAACACGCGCCGTACTTCCTGTTCCGGGTCGCCTAATAACTGCCCGACATTATCCCAGTCCACGGCAAGCTCTTTCGGCGCGAGTTGGTACAGAAATGTTTCAATTTCGCGGACAGTTGGCATGTCGCCACGCCTCCCTCATTTGCAAAAGTTCCGTGAGAATGTCCCGGAGTTCGTCGGCCTTGACGGCGTTGCCGGGGTCGCGGATACCCCGATTCAGTCCGGCAAGCGCGTTTTGCAGGCGGATAATTTTTTCTATCAGGTAGCGGTCGCCGAGCGGGTCATGTAACAAATTCGCGCCGCCGTACCACTGCCCCGGCGTCAGACACATTTCCCCGCCCGACGCCTCCATGACCGGATACAAAATGCCGCGTTCCTGTACCAAGGCCTCCCGCCGGATTGCGTAACCATTTTCCGACAGGTAACGGCGCAATGTTTCAACGCGTGTCATGGGTTGCAGTAACAGGACATGTTTTCCGTCGCGTGTCCACGGGGCTTTCTGTAAAATAGCCGCGATATTCTCCCCGCCCAGTCCGGCTATCGTGATAGTGTCGGCCTCCGCCGGACGAATCCCCGAAAGCCCGTCGCACAGCCGGAACACAATCCCCGACACATTCCAGAGTTTCGCCGTGGCCTTCGCACGCCGTAACGGTTCGGCGCGTAAGTCACTGGCAATGCACCCGTGAACGCGTCCCCGCAACACAAGCCACACGGGCAACAGCGCGTGGTCAGTGCCGATATCGGCGAACATAGCGCCGTCGGGAACCCAGTCCGCCAAACGCCGCAGACGGGGCGTCAGTTCCAATTGCTTCATTGTCTGTCTCCAAGGGGACAGGGCGCGACGCCCCGTCCCCGTAATCTGTTACGCCTCTTTGCGGTTGGCTTCCTCGTTGACAAGCGCAATGAGTTTGTCAGCGTCGACGCCGTGGACGTAACAGGCCTCCTCGACGGTCTCGCCCCGCGACGCCGGACAGCCTAAGCAGTGCATGCCGATAGACATGAAAATGGGCGCGGTCTGCGGCGCGATATCCAGAATGTCGCCGATAACCGTGTCTTTGGTGATGTTTACCATGGGAATGTCCTCCACTTGCTTTCAAAATTGAATCGGAACAGGGATATTATACGCTTTTCCCGGCTCCGATTCAATAGGGAACGTCAGAAAGTTTTCGCTGTCAGCTTAATTTGACCTCGAAGGGGTCACACAGCGGACGGCAGTCGTTGTCATACAGCACGGCACGGGCGAGTATCGCCTTTGAGGACAAGCCGCCGACTTCCACGCTTCCGGCGCTGGCTTTCACGTCCCGCAGGTTCGCGGACAGGAATTGCCCGGTGGTGTCGAAGTACGCGACCGCCACAGTCACGGCGGCGGAATTGGTCAGCGTAACGGACAGTATTCCGGCGGATTTGTCGGGCGTGGCGGCAATTATCGCGTACGCGGGGGCGTCTTTGTCGGTAAAGTAGCCGGGCGCGGACGGCGTATCAATCCGGGCGTACTCCTTGTCAATGTGACTGCTATCGAATTTTGTCCCGTTGCCGCCGACAAGAGCGTTACAGTAGTTGAACATTTCGGTACTGTCCGTCACGGACACGGTTACAAATTTGTCAGACACAAAAATGTCTTTCAATTTGGAACAGCCCAAAAACATATAGCGCATATTCGTGACATTGGCAGTATCAAAGCTGGTCATGTTCAGTTGTTTCAGTTCTTTGCAACCGAAAAACATGCAGTACATATTGGTAACTTTGGAGGTATCAAACCCGGACACATCCACCGCCGCCAGTGTCAAACAGTTGTAGAACACGCCGTACATATTGGTAACGTTGGAAGTATCAAAGCCGGACACATCCAGCGCGGTTAAACGATAACAGGAGTCAAACATATTCTTCATGGTCGTTACGGAGGAAGTATCGAGATTCCCGATATTGTCCACACGTTCCAGATTTTCAAAATCATAGAACCAGAACGCCGTAGAGGTTGGGGTAATTTTGTCCGCAAACGAAACCACGCGGACGGATTCCCTCTCATTGTACCACGGAGGCATAAGGTCATAGTGATAAACCGCGTTCAAATCGACATCGTACATATTTGTGACGGTTTTGCCGGATTCGGGGGTGTTGCCGTTCTGGAAAACAAATGTCCCGTCATCGTACAAAATCGCGTAGACGCCATCAGCGGGTATCGGTTCGGGCGGTGTGGGGGTGCCGCCGCCGCTGACAGTCACAGGTACCGTCACGGACTGTCCAAGCACCATAGCGGATAATGTCGCGCTACCCGCCGCCACGCCGACAATTTCCAGTCCGTCGACCGTACACACCGACGCGTTGTCACTTGTCCATACGGGCGTCACGTCGACCGCTGTCTGACGCCCCGGCCACGCCTCCGACAACTGCACGGACGCGCCCGCCGTCGGAATGTCGACACGTTCCCCCGCCTGTAATGTCACATTTTCCGGCGTGACAGTCACGCTCGCCACGTTCGCCACTCGCGCCGCGGAGACTGTTACCGTGGTTGCGCGTTGCGTGTCCAAAGCGGTGGTCTGCGGGACGCTGTCCGTCTCATAGCCAAATTCCTGCACCCAGTAATGGGTACCGTTCAGCGTGACGTGTCCGACGCCGACAGCGCTGTAATTCGGATTCAGCATATTGCGGCGGTGTCCCTGTCCGGCATATTGTTCGTTGTCCTCGCGCCACTGTTTGAACGCCCCGGACGCGCTGGAACTTCCGGCGGCGATGTTCTCGCCCCAACTCTGGACGCCTTCGGCGGTTGTCGCGGTGAAACATCTTGTGTTATCGGGGCGCGTGTGGGAGAAACTTAACGCGACTTCGGCGGCGCGTTGCATGGCGATTTCCTCCAACGCGTAACTGTACGCCAGCGGCTCGCCCTTGGAAGTGACATATCCGGTGTTGCTCTCGTTCCAGTAAAAGGCCTCGTCGCCCGTGCGGAATGCGTTTATCATGTCCAGCATGGAACGGGCGTCGGTCTGTCCGAATGTGGGTTTGACGATGATTTCGGTTTGTCCGCTGTCCGCCGCGAACGCCGGAAACAGCGGTGTCAGCGTCATGAACAGCGCCAACAGCATTGCCGTTGCTTTGCGTTTCAGATTCATGGGTCATGCCTCCTGTGTACAAGCGTGATTTGCCGCAAGGGGACAGAGGAAATTGTATCCTCTGTCCCCATTGTACACAATTTTTCGCGTTTGTCAACTGTGCAGGACACCGGCGCGGCAGAGTTCCACGAACTGTTTTGCCACGCGGGCGCTCCGGCCTCCGGCGCGGATTGCGAACGCCTCCGCCCGTACGGACAGTTCCGTTTCCCCCAGCGATACGCCGTAGCGTTCCGCCAGTTTCCGCACAATATACAAATAGCGTTCCCTGTCCGGGCTTCCGAAAGTCACCGTCAGTCCGAACCGCGCCGAAAGGCTCATCAGTTCCTGACGCGTGTCGGACGCGTGGATATCGTCGCCCTCGCGGTCGGAAAACGTCTCTTTGATAAGGTGTCGACGGTTGCTTGTCGCGTACACCGCCACGTTGTCGGCGCGTCCGCCGACACTGCCTTCTAAAATCGCTTTCAGCGCGGCAAAGTTGTCGTCGTTGACCGTAAAACTTAAGTCGTCGATGAAAATCAGGAACTTCAACGGATTTTCGGAAAGCGTGTCCATCAGTGCGGGGAGTTCGTAGAGCTGATTCTTCTTGACCTCCACTAAGCGCAAGCCGCGCCCGGCGTACTCGTTGACAATCGCCTTGACCGTGCTGGACTTACCCGTCCCGGCGTCGCCGTACAACAGAACATTGTTCGCGGGCTGTCCGTTTAACAGGGCTTCCGTGTTGCTGATAATCTGTTCCCGTTCGCGCTCGTATCCCGGCAACTCGCCCAATGTCTGCGGGTCGGGGTGCTTCACGGGCGACAACTCGCCTTCCGACACCGTGAACACCTTGTAACGCGCAAACAGTCCATAGCCCACCGTGCCGACATTCCGCATACGTTCGCGGTACGCGCCGGGGATGTCCACGGGGGAAGTAAGCCACCCTGTCATAAAGTGCGGGACACCGGGCAAGTCATCCAGTTTCAGCGCGGAGAGACACTGTAAGAAGTCGAGTTCCTTTTCCAGTGCTCCCAACAGCGCCGCGTTCAAGGGAGCGTTGCCGCATTTGCGGATACACACGTTTTCGCTTTCGGAAATCCGCCGGAACAGATAGCGGCTCCAGTCGCCGTCCGCCTCGAAAATCCGCGCCTCGAACGCCGCCAGTCGCCGTAAGAAACGTTCCTGCCGTCCGCGTACACAGTCGCGGAGAGCGGACGACAACTCCCGGATTGCCTCATCCTGCAACAGGTCACGGAATATCACAAGCGTGTCGAGACGGCGGCACAAGTCCAGCATTTGCGCCATTTCCGCCGCGTCGCCCACCGGACGCGGCGTGTTTTCAAGTGTACCGTCCATCAGTGCAGAACCGCGCCTTCGTCGGCACTGGCAACCATACGGGCGTAACGGCTCAACCATCCCGTGGTAATTTTCGGCTCCGGCTGGACATACGCCGCTTTCCGCGCCGCAAGTTCGGCGTCGTCGACTAACAGCGTTACGGACGCGTTCGGAATGTCAATGGCAATCTGGTCGCCTTCGTGTACTAATCCAATGGGGCCGCCCGACGCCGCCTCCGGGCTGACATGTCCGATAGACGCCCCCCGGCTCGCGCCCGAAAAACGTCCGTCCGTGATAAGCGCTACTGTCTTGTCGAGACCCATTCCGGCGAGTGCGGAAGTGGGGTTCAACATTTCCCGCATGCCGGGGCCGCCCTTGGGGCCTTCGTAACGAATCACAACCACGTCGCCGGGGACAATCTTCCCGGCGTAAATGGCGGCAATGGCGTCATCTTCGCTGTCGAACACCCGCGCCGGGCCGGTGTGGAACTGCATTTCCGGCGCGACCGCGCTTCGCTTCACGACACATCCATTAGGCGCAAGATTGCCCCACAGAATTTGTAAGCCGCCCGTCTCGCTGTACGGTTCTTCGACAGGCCGGATTGCGTTGTGATTCCGGTTGACCGCGCCGCGAATGTTTTCGCCGACGGTGTGTCCGGTGACAGTCATGCAGTCGAGGTCAAGCAGATTCTTCTTGGCAAGCTCCGACTGTACTGCCGGAATGCCGCCCGCGTTGTACAAGTCCGGCATATGGGTCGCGCCCGCCGGGGCAAGGTGACACAGATTCGGCGTACGCGCCGAAATCTCGTTGAACAGTTTCAGGTCAAGGTCAACTCCGGCCTCGTGGGCAATCGCCAACAGGTGCAAAACGGTGTTCGTGGAACAGCCTAACGCCATGTCACAAGTCAGCGCGTTGCGGATACTGCGTTCGTTGATAATGTCCCGCGCCGTGATATTCCGGCGTACCATTTCCATGATTGCCGCGCCGGACATGCGGCCTAACTGCAACCGCCGACTGTACACCGCCGGAATCGTGCCGTTGCCCGGTAACGCGATTCCGATTGCCTCGCACAGGCAATTCATTGAGTTTGCCGTGTACATCCCGGAACAGCTTCCGCAACTCGGACAACAGTTTTGCGTACATTCTTCTAATTTTGCGTCGTCAATCATACCGGCCTTGTACGCGCCGACGGCCTCAAACATCTTGGACAGACTGACTTCCGCGCCGCTGTACGTCCCCGCCAGCATGGGGCCGCCACTGCAAACAACCGCCGGGACATTCATCCGTACCGCCGCCATGACCATGCCCGGCACAATCTTGTCACAGTTGGGCAGTAATACCATGCCGTCGAACTGGTGCGCCATGAACATGGTTTCTACGCTGTCGCAGATTAATTCCCGGCTCGCAAGGGAATATTTCATGCCGATATGTCCCATTGCGATACCGTCACAAACACCGATTGCCGGAACCATGAACGGCGTACCGCCCGCCGCCTCAATGCCCGCCTTTACGGCGTCCGTCAGCTTGTCAAGGTTCATATGACCCGGTACAATGTCGCTATGGGCGCTGACAACCGCGATTAACGGCTTTTCCAAATCCTGTTGGGTGTAGCCCAGTGCATAGAACAGGCTACGGTTCGGGGCGCGTTCCGCGCCTTTCGTTACGTTGTCGCTTCGCATGGTTTTTCCTCCTTTTCCTTACTCCGCGGTGTGGTTTTTCACCCACACTCCAAGATTTTCCCAATCCACGTCGGTTTCGTCCACAAAGCCGCTGTTTTCCGCTTTTTCAAGGCGTTTAGCCTCGTCAGGGGTCAGCTTCGTGAAATCCGGGTCCCATGCAAGAACCAGTTTGCGGATAAACTCACAGGCGAACCGCTGGTCAGCTTCCGGCAGGAGTTCCATCATTTGTGCCGCTTCTTTGACAACCTGAGACATCCGTCATACCCCCCGTTTATAAATATCGCCACGGTTTCCAATGTCAAGAACAAGCAGAACTTCAACCTGATTCTCCGTAGTATACCGATATATAATACGCCAAGAGCCAACCCGCAGCCGTTTTCGGTAGTCGGAATAACCCTGTAACGTCTTGATGTCGCCAACAGGCGGTTTCAGGGTTAAGCCTTGAATCGCGTCTTTGATACGAAATAACGATTTTTTGTCGAGACGCGCCAGAAATTTCAGCGCGTCCTTCGAGTACCGGACAATCAAGACGCCCACTCCCCATTTTACAAAGAGGGCGGGACAACCGCCCGCCCCGAAAATCTGGTATTTACTTCTTAAGCCAGCTCATCATAGAGCGGAGTTCCGCGCCGACTTTCTCAATAAGGTGTCCGGCAGCGAGACGGCGCTGTGCAAGGAACTTGACCCGGCGTCCGCCCTTCGGGGACATCTCCGTCAGGAACTCGGAAGCAAAAGTGCCGTCCTGAATCTCGGAGAGAACTTTCTTCATTTCCTTGCGGGTCTCCTCCGTGATGAGACGCTTGCCCGTGCGATAGTCGCCGTACTCCGCCGTATTGGAGATGGAGTAACGCATTTTGGCAAGTCCGCCCTCGTTGATAAGGTCGATGATAAGTTTCATCTCGTGGCAAGTCTCGAAATACGCCATTTCGGGCGCGTAACCGGCCTCAACGAGTGTCTCGAAACCAGCGGTAATGAGTTCGCAGACACCGCCGCAGAGTACGGCCTGTTCACCAAACAGGTCAGTCTCGGTCTCCTCTTTGAACGTGGTTTCAAGGATTCCGGCACGCCCCGCGCCGATTCCGCACGCGTACGCCAGCGCGGTTTCCTTGGCCTTGCCGGTGTAGTCCTGCTCGACACAAATCAGGCTCGGCACGCCCTGTCCCTCGGTATAGGTACGGCGGACAATGTGACCGGGGCCTTTGGGGGCAATCATGATTACGTCGACATTCTTCGGCGGCTGGATGACCTTGAAGTGAATGTTGAAGCCGTGCGCGAAAGCAAGCGTCTTGCCCTCGGTCAGATACGGCGCGATACTCTGCGCGTAAATTTCGCCCTGCAACTCGTCGGGGGCTAACATCATAATAATGTCGCCAGCCTTGGCGGCGTCCTCAACGCTCATGACCTTGAAATTGGAATGTGTCGCGGCGAAATCGGCGGCCTTCTGGGCGTGACCCGAACCGGGACGGAGACCGACAACGACATTGACGCCGCTTTCGGCGAGGTTTTCGGAGTGCGCGTGACCCTGCGAACCAAAGCCGATAATGGCTACGGTCTTGCCGTCGAGTACGCCCAGATTGCAGTCGGAATCGTAATACTTCTTGATTGCCATGTTGTTTAAGCTCCTTTTCGGATGGTGTGTGCCGTCTTGGGACGGCATAAAATCCCGTACCTTTATATAATACAGGAAATCCGCATTGTCAAGCGTAAAATTCGCTAAAATTCCATACTTTTTCCGTGCCGGACTTGTGACAAGCGGTTTCACCTGTCAAAAGTCGGGGGTATAGTCGGAGACAGCGGAGGCGGCGTCCTGTGTGTAGCCGTCCGTAATGCCGCAGTTGCGCATATACGCCACGGCGGCGCGGTACTCCGCACCCGTGACGCGCCGCGCAAGTTTGCCTGTTGCGCCGGGTTGCGGCGTGTACTGACGCATAAGCGAAAACAGTACGTCTCCCGGCTGGAATGTCCGCGACACCCAGTCAATAACGCGGCGTGTATTCTCGATTTCGCCGGGTAGTATCAGGTGCCGGATGAGTACCCCCGACAGCAGTTGCCCGTTTTCCACGCGATACCGCCCCGTCTGACGAAACATTTCCAAAATTGCCGCCGCTGTCCACTGGAAATAGTCCGCCGCGCCGGAATACGCCTGCGCGGGTTCCGGGAGCGCGTACTTCAAATCGGGCATGTAAATCTGTACAAGTCCGTTGAGCGTACGCAAAGTGTCGGGCTTCTCATAGCCGCCGCTGTTCCAGACAACGGGGACGGGGTATCGTTCGCCGCGCAAGGCCTCCCGGACAACATGTGTAAAATGTGTGGGCGTCACGAGGTCGAGACAGGCCGCGCCGCGCCGTATCAGGTCACGGAACATGTCACGCAGTCCCGCGACATCGACTGTCCGCCACGCTTGCGCGCCCGGACGCGAAATCACGCGATTCTGACAGTAGTTACATTGCAACGAACACCCCGCGAAAAAGACCGCGCCCGCGCCGTGTTCGCCCGTCAGACAGGGTTCCTCCCAGTTGTGAAGCATGGACTTCGCCACGACCGCCACGGATGGCATACCGCAGACGCCGCCGCCGCTGTCCGGCGTACGGACGGCGTGACAGTCACGCGGACACAAGTTGCAAATCATGCGTTGTTCGCCTCCGAAAGTTGTACCGCCGCCGCCTCGCGGAATCGGGCGAACGCCGACGGCACCGCGTACGTTTGCAAGGCGTCGGCGTCTGCCCACGAAAATTGTTGCGTGTCATCGCCGGTCACGGATACGATATAGCCTGTCATATGCCATTCGATATGTGTAAAAATGTGCTTGGCGGACAGTTTTTGATACCAGTCGACCGGGGACAGTCCCCACGCCGACAACAACGCCGTGACATCCGCTTCCGACAGTACGCCGTCAGCGTTCGGGAACTCCCAAAGTCCCGCTAACAGTCCGCGTCCCGGACGCTTCCGCAAGGCAACGCGGTTTTCCCGGCACAGTACGAGTACGGTACGCGCCTCGACACGACGCGCTTTCTTCGCGGCGCGTACGGGCAATGTCTCCGCCGTGCCGCGTTCCCGCGCCAGACAGTACCCCGACACCGGACACTGTGTACATTTCGGCGGGGCATTGGGTACGCACACCGTCGCGCCCAGTTCCATCAGTGCCTGATTGAAAATCCGGGCATCGTCCGGCGATTCCGGGAAATGTCGCAGAACTTCGGCCTCGATTTCCCGCCGCGTGGACGGTAACTGTATGTCGCCGTGATTGTCCGTCAGGCGTGACATAACACGCAGTACATTTCCGTCGACGGCGGGCGTAGGCAGTCCGAACGCGGCGGAAGCAATCGCCCCGGCGGTATACGCGCCGATTCCGGGGAGGGCGCGTAATTCGTCGTATGTTTCGGGGAACCCGCCACGGACTTTGATTTCCCGTGCCGCCCGATGTAAATTCCGGGCGCGGCTGTAGTAGCCCAAGCCTTGCCACAGGGATAATAACTGTTCTTCCGAACCGTCCGCGAGCGCGTCCACGGTCGGGAACGCGTCCAGAAAGCGCGTATAGTATCCGATAACCGCCGCCACGCGGGTTTGTTGCAACATAATTTCCGACACCCAGATACAGTACGGGTCACGAGTGCGCCGCCACGGCAAATCCCGTGCGTGATGGCGATACCAGTCGAGCAGAAGCGGGGTAAATTCTGTGTTGTTCATGGTCATTCCTCATGAAAAGCCGCCGTTCCGTACGGAAACAGCGGCTTTTCTGCGCGGTTGCTTATCCTAACAGAAGTTTGGTAATGCCAAAGTAGTCCGAGACCTGTCTAAATTCGTCCAGAGGTCCCAATGTCTGGGCGTACTCCATCATTTTCATCAGGTCTTCCAGAGAGGTAGCGTCGTATTTTGCCAGCAGTTGATTGATTTCCGATTGATAATGGGACTTGAAATAAGCCTCGTTGACCAGTTCGCCGTTGTCTCTGGCCTCGCTCATGGACTTCCAAGTCGGCATTAAGATGTCCATGTAAAATTTTATGGCCTCGTCTGTGGGCGGGTTGGCTTCGTAAGCCTTGACCATTCTGTCGACGGAGGCGAACACAGCCGCCGCGTTTTCCGGCTCCTGCACGGGCGTCGTACTGGTGCCGCCGCTACTGGTGCTTGTGCCGCCGCTGGAACTACCGCCGCCGGAACTGCTTCCGCCACTGCTGGAACTGCTTCCGCCGCCGCCACTGGAACCGCCGCCGCTGGAACTGCTTCCGCCACTGCTGGAACCGCCGCTGGAAGACTTTTTCTGACTGTCGCCGGTATCGGTTGTGTCGCTGTCGCCGGTATCGGAATTGTCGCCATTGTCGCCGGTATCGGTTGTGTCGCTGTCGCCGGTATCGGAACTGTCGCCACTGTCACCGGTATCGGAACTGTCACCGGTATCAGGTTCCGCTTCGGGGAGTTTCTGCAAATCGGGCATTTGCTGTACCGCGATGGACAGCACTTTCACGACCGCCGCACGGCTCGCCGAACCCGCCGGGTCAAAAATCGTTACGCCGTCCGTCTCCCGTCCGCTGATGATGTCCATATGTTGCATGATGGACACGGCCTCTTTTGCGTAACTGGAAATGGCGTCATTGTCGGCGAACACGGTTGCACCCGCGAACGCGGACAGGTCATAGCGCAGATAGTCCCGCAGATAGCGCACTAAAATGGCGCACATCTGTTGCCGGGAGACATTTTCTCTGGGCGCGAATGTCTCCGGGTTTTTGCCGGTTACAATCCCGTGCGCGACACCCCAGCGGATTGCCGATTGAAACTCCGCGTTAATGTCGCTGATATCCGTGAAAGATGTTTCCCCAAGGGACATGTCCGCCCCCTCGATAGTCGCGGACAGCCGGTAAAGCACAGTCACGAACGCGGCTCGCGTCATGACGCCGGTCGGGTTGAATGTTGTTTCCGTGACGCCGCGCACAAGATTATGTTCGTAGGCGTACAGTACATAGGGGAAACTCCAGTGGTTGTTAGGGACATCTTCAAAGGGCAGGGACATTCCGTTGTCCGTAACATTGTTTCCTTCGGCTTCGTCCTCTTTCGTGCCGGAAGAAGCGGTATCTTCTTCCACGGGCGTTTCACCGTCGGCGGCTTTGTCGTCCTCGGACGCGCCGGAACCGCCGCCCGTGGTATCATCGGACGCCGCACTGTCGCCACTGTCACCGGTAGACGCACTGTCGCCGGTAGACGCTGTATCGCCACTGTCGCCGGTAGACGCACTGTCGCCGGTGTCACCGGTAGACGCTGTGTCGCCGCTGTCACCGGTAGACGCACTGTCGCCACTGTCGCCGGTAGACGCCGTGTCGCCACTGTCGCCGGTAGACGCACTGTCGCCGGTGTAACCGGTAGACGCCGTGTCGCCGCTGTCGCCGGTAGACGCACTGTCGCCGGTGTCACCGGTAGACGCCGTGTCGCCGCTGTCGCCGGTTTCGCCGGACAACGTACTCATAACATCTTCTTCCTCGCCGGTATTCTTGTCGGAACCGCCGGAAGCGGTGCCGTCGGCGTCCGTGTCGACGCTGACCAGTCCCGCGGTCAGACTCGTGGCCTTGACCGGGATACCCGTCAGCAGACTGACAAGCAATGAAAACGTGACCAGTAAAGAGGCACATTTTCGTAACTGTTTCATAAAACCTCCTGTACATGGAGACCGCCGCCCCGTGCTGGGAGCGGCGGTCTCCCGCGCTTCACATGTCCGCACTGTCAGCGCGAACAGGTTTAGGATTTTAGTTCACTGTCTGTTCGACCTTGAAGCCGACATCCAGTGTTGTCTTGCCCTGTTCGCCGTAGAAAGCCTCAATGAATCCCGCGAACTTGGCGCGCTTGCTGGCGTCCAGAATTGCGCTGAATTGCACAGAACTGTAACCGTTATTCTCCAGCTTCTGCCACACGGTCTGCATGGTCTCTTCGGTTTCGGAGTTCATCACCAGTTCGGCGAACAAATTGGCAATTTCTTTCCGCTCCACGTCGGTGAAGTTGGACTTTGCCGTACCCCACTTGGTGACTGTCAGGCCGCCGCGAGACTTCATCTGATTCTCAATGATAGTGGCAATCACGGTCTGGGAGGTCTCCCCGTTTTTGGCGTTCGTCCGGATATCCTCGGAGATACCGTCACGGAGCGCAATAACAAGGTCAACCAGTTGTTCATAAGGAACTTGGTCCGGGTTTGCGGGCGTTCCGGTATTATAGTAGCCGTCTCTGAGAATCTTCTCGAAGTCAATCGTCAGAACAAGGTTCTTGGTGTTGTTGTCAATCTCGCCAATGGTCGGATAGGTGCTTTCCGCGCCATTGGTCTTGAGCGTCAAGGTCTGGAACTTGCCGGTATCGTCGCTGTTGACCACGACAAAGTCACGATAGAGGTTCATGAACGCGGACTTGGTAATGGCACCGTCGCCCACGCTTTCAATCTTGGCCTTCTTGCCGGTTTCCTTATCGCCGGTCACGGTTTCCATGGGAGCCTTGAGCATTTCGTCCACCACTTGGTCAAGCAGTTCCTTTGTCAGAACCTGACCCATGTCAATGGACAGCTTGTTGTTGTTGTCAAGGAGCTTGGCAAACTCGGTATTCCACGTCGTGGCGACATTCGCGTCAACCTTGTCCAGTTCGGTCTTGACCGCGTTCTTCATGGTGTCGGCGGAGGTGAACTGACTGCTGGACTCCAGTGTGGGAGCCGGAAGCGGGGTAATGCTCTCGCCTTTGAGCGTAATGCTGTCAATCGCAACCACAACATAGACATTGAGCTGGTCAAGATAGTCAGACATCTTCAAGCTGTTATCCAGCGTCGGCCATCCGCTTGTAGTGTTGACCTTGGCGGAAAGGGTGATTACGGGGGCGCCAGTGGAAGTCTTGGACGCCGCCACAGTGATTTCAGGCGTCAACGCGTTGTAGTCATAGTTCGGGTCAATCCGAATCTTGCTGAGATAATCGCTGACAAAGCGTTCGAGTTGCTTCTGGACGCTCTTTCCGGTGATATCAAGCCCCGTGAACGCCGTTTCCTTCTCCGCAGAGATAATCGGCGTGACCTTGACTTTCACATCAAAGTCGCTTTCCTTGATTGTCTCCGCGTCGAACTGCGCCTTAAGGTCGGCGTTATTGTCCAGTATCGCCTTGACGATAGAGGACTTGACAGCGCCGTTGGCGGTTTCAGCACTCGCGTTGTCGTACGACGCCTGTTTGTCCTTCATCGCGGTTTCAAGCGGCTCTTTGACCATGCTGTCGTCCTTCTGAATGTCGGCCTTCTTGGCCTCGACAACAGACGGAACCATGGTGCTGATATTCGCCTGAATCGCGTCGGCAACCACCTCTTCGAGCGCTTCACTACCTGTTATCTTCGCGTCGCTGTTCTTACTCGTGGCAACGTCGTGGTTCAGGTAGTAGTCCACAATCCGGTTGAACTGAACCGGCGCGGTGCGCATTTCGTTCGTAATGTTGGTGGTCGTATTCTTGGAGGCTTGCTGGCGTGCGCCGTCGTTGAGCGAGTAGAGTACATTCTGCAACGTGACAGACGGGGCAATCCCTGTACTCTCCGAACTAATAACCGGGGAGTCGTTGTAGGGAGCCTTGACCGTGACACTGTAGGCCTCCAGCGTGCCGAACGTGACAGTAGCCGTCGTCTGCTCCTTCAACTGGAAGGAGTAGCCAGCCGTAGCCATAATGTCGGTCGAGTTCGGGTTAATGGTGATGGACTTGACCTTTGTCGTATTGGTGGTCTGCGGTACGAGGGTGATTACCGTGTCCTCAAAGGCATAATAGGTCTTGGGGCCGCCACTGAAAACCGGGTCGCTGGACACCGGCGAACCCAGTTGCTTGGCATTGGCATCATAGCTGTTGCCGATTTTGCCGCTTTCGGGCTTGACCAGTACGGAGCCGCCATTCTCGACCTTCACCGTGAACGGATACGCCTCACGGTCTTTCTTGTGGATTTCGACCACGATTTCAGTCAGGGCGTTCTTGGTCAGCGAAATTGAGCCGTAGTTCGCTTCCACGCCGTCGACCACCGGCTTTTCGGCCTCATAGACGCTCGTGTCATACTGCGGCGTGTTCAGCGTCAAGACAGACGAGGCGTCGACGATAAGACCGCTGCTGTAAGTCTGCGGTGTGTTGTTCGCGTTGCCCTCATGGCTGAACGGTTCGTTGTTAAAGTTGCCGGTCACAGTGCCGTTACCGATAACGGTCAGGTTGTAGCCGTAGGACACCAGTTCGTCAAAGGTGATAGTGACTGTGCGCGTCGTACCCGGTTCCAGCACAAAATACTTTTCGCCCACAACGGAGCCGGAGGGGAGAACTTCCGCGCCTTGCAGTTTGTCTTCGTACTTGTAGCCCTTGCCCGCGACCGGGGTTCCAGTCAGGTAGACGGGGAGCTTGAAGTCCGTACGGTTCGGATAGAGGGCGGCGTACTCACCTTTTGTCTTGGGGCCGTTGACGGTAATGGGAATGGTTGTGTCGGTTCCGCTGACATTCTCCGTCGTTCCGGCGACGTTCAAGGCCGCGCTACCACTGCCGTTGATGGTGACATTGAGAGTATACGTGAGTTCCTCATCTTGTACCGTCTCATAAGTCACAACTACTTCGACATTGCCGCCGGGCATGTCAAAGGTATACTCATTGGCGGTGTTGCCGGTCGTGGTCGTATAGGTGACAGTTTCGGGCGTCGAGAGATTGACGCGGTCGATATCCGTCACTTTCTTGACGGTAACGCTCGTGACCTTGTAGCCGTCGCCGACGCCATTGGTGTCGTTGACGGGTGCCGTCACGGTCACAACGCCGTCGCTCGCCGGATTGGCGGCAATTTTCATCGTCGCCTTTGCCTTGTCGGCGAACGCTCTGACAGGCAGGGAAGTATCGGTTTCAGACAGTTCTTGTGTGCCAAGGAACGTCTTGACGGTGACATCGTACGTGTAATCGGTGCTTTCCACGTTGTCCTTCATGGACAGATTCATGGAAACCGTCGTGGTGTTCGCGCCGTTGGCGAACGAGGTCTTTGTGATTTCGTACACGCGGAGGGTATCCGTGGCGGTCGGCGTGGTGGGGCTGACGAGTGTCACCGCGGAGTTGTTCCCGTCGGGTTGCGCCGGATTTTCGCTGGTGGTCGGCTTGGTGGTGGTGTCGCCGAACGCGAAGTCCTTACGCGGAGAAATCGCAAGATACACGCTTTCGCCGCCGCTGGTTGTGCTGACGCCGCCGCTTGTCGTGCTGACTGTGCCGAACGGCAGAGAAAGCACCTGCGTGTCAGCGGTCACAGCATCTGTCCCGGTCGGAGCCTCTTTCAGCAACTGGAAGTAAGCGCCGTCACCTTGCGCGTTGATGGTCCACGTCTGTTCGGTGGGGCCGGGGCCGGGGCCGGGTTCGCCGCCGGTTTCCTTAAAGTTACCGGTCACGCTCACCGTCGAGGCGGTCTCCG
Source organism: Oscillospiraceae bacterium (assembly GCA_017445875.1). Lineage (GTDB taxonomy): Bacteria > Bacillota > Clostridia > Oscillospirales > Oscillospiraceae > Oscillibacter. The sequence continues at coordinate 68,964 of JAFSRZ010000039.1, forward strand.
TGGATGTGGTGCCAGTTCCGCTGACGCTGACATAGGTCGCGTTCACGGTTTCGGTGCTGTTGGCCTTGGTCAACGTTACCTGCTTATAGTCGTTCGCCGTGAACGTAAGGGTCGGGGATGTCGCGCTCTCGAACTCATACCCGGCGTTGGGTACAAATACCGCATAGCCGGCGACGCTCTGGGAGGTGCTGATGAAGGAACTGTTGGCGGTAGTCTGAGCGTTTGCCGGTACCGCACCCGGTACGTTCTGGGTCAGGAACACCGTACCGCCCTCAACAGGCAGGACATTGGCCGCGACTTTCAGGTAGTAGTAGTTGGTGTAGTAACCGCCGCCACCGCTGGAGGAACCGCCACCGCCGCCGCCGCCGGAGGACTCTTTGGTGTAAGTCACGGTGATGGTAACGGGCAGGTTCTTAGGCAGTTTGAACGTGCTGATATTGCCCTTGGTCGTCACAGGCTTTACAGTCTTGTTCTTGCTGTCCTTCACGCGGATAGAGACCACGTAGCCGCTGTCCGGGTCGTGGCGGACTGTTACCAAGTCGCCCTCTTTGAGGTCATTGGCGGCGACCTGTTGACCGTTGCGCGTGACGCTGACAATGGACGTGTCGCCGTGTGTGCCGTTCTTTTCGAGCAACTTAATGTCCGGGTACTCGGTGGGCGTTTCGACAGGCGGGGTCTCTTGACTGTTGCCACTGTCGCCACTGTCGCCGTTGTCGACCGGGCCGTCCATCAGCGGAATGTAGCCGCTTTCGACCACGAGGTCAAGGAACCGGGCGAGAATCGCCGCGATAGCCGCACGGGTAATGGGATTGCTCGCACGTACTGTGCCGTCACTGTAACCGGTCAGCAGTCCGTGGATACGGGCGTACTCCACATCAGCCGTGAACGCCGAAGAGACAGAATCGGCGTCCGTAAACTGGGCGGGTTCGGGGTCAACCGGAAGCAGATTGACATAACGCTTGGAGACAATGTAGCGGTGGATGAGAGCCGCGAACTGTCCGCGGGTAATCGGGGAATCGGGCTTGAAGGTGCCGTCGCCGAAGCCGCGCACATAGCCCAATTCATCCGACGAAGCCCACGCAATCGGTCCGGCGGCTCGTCTGGTCGGGGTCACATCCGGGAACTTGGTGGTTGTGTACTGTCCTTCCAGACTGCTCATGCCCTCCATACGGGCCATAACCATCACGAACTGAGAGCGCGTCATGGCGTTGGACGGCTCAAAGGTTGTGGGGGTCTTGCCGTTGAAGAGGCCGGAACCTACAACTTTGTCAATGTAGTCGTAGGCCCAGTGTGACGCGGGAACATCCGTGAAGCGTTCTGCTCCGCCGCTCTGAACCGCGATTGGATTGTCTCTCGCCACTGCGAACGTGCACAGCGACATCAGCAACGCGAATACCAGAAACAGCGAAGCAATTCTGTTTTTCATGCAGATTTCCTCCTTTATTGAAGATTTACCGGGTTCCGGCAGATACCGTGCGAAGGTGCGGACGCATGAAATCCGACTTCCGCGGGATACGCGCCACGTAATCTGCCGCTCCTCATACCGTTCACCGTCTGACGCTGACAGGGTTTACAGGTTCACAGAGTGGGAAATCCGGTACGAGTTTCTTTATTATAGTCTGGCAATCGGGAAAAATCAAGAGGTTCCACAGATTTTTCATGGGGTTTTGGATTTTTTAAGGAATCTGTAACAGGTAAATTTTACCAATTCCTCCCATGAGTGGAAACAAAGGGATTTCCCGGCAAATGACCGGAAAATCCCCTCTTTTTCATGAAAATGCTGTCCATGCGCCGGAAAATCGTCCAATTCAGGCGCTGGAAACCGTTTCCATATTGACATTCCGACGAATGACGTTTTCCAGTTCTGGGACGGTATCGGCGAGTGCTTCCGGCTCCGCCGCTTCCAGCGAACGCCGCGGACGGTAGCCCCAAGTCACGGCACAGACAGGCAGTCCGGCATTGTGACCGGTGCGGATGTCGGTGGCGCTGTCGCCCACGAACAGTGTCGCGGAGGCGTCGGCGTCGAGAGCGCGGAGAATGCCGTACAGTCCCGCCGGGTCAGGCTTGACCGGAATGCCGGGCTTCTTGCCCTGTACCAGCGCGAACACCCCCGGAAAAAAACGCTCCATCAGTTCTGTTGTGAACTCGTCGGGCTTGTTGGAGTAGACAGCCATTCGCAAGCCGTCGGCGCGGAGGCGTTGAAGCAGTTCCGGGACGCCGGGAAACGGGCGTGTGTGGTCGGTACTGTGTTCGGCGTAGTAGGCATTGAAGCGGCGGAGTGTCTCGGCCTTCCGGGCGTCACTCTGCGCGTCGGGCGGGGAGAAGCGCGATACCAGATTCAGCATACCGTGTCCGACCATGGGCTTGTAGGCGTCGACGGCGTGTTCCGGCCAGCCGTACGCCCGGCAGACGTGATTCCCCGCCGCCGCCAAATCCGCGATTGTGTCCAATAATGTCCCGTCCAAGTCAAAAATTACTGTTTGGTACATGCTCTCACCTTTATATATACTCATTCGGGCGGCAACGGACATTCGACTTGTCCGCCCGCCGTCAGAAGCGTACAGACACGAAAGCCAGCCGTACACGCCGCCGCGATTGCCTCCCGGTAGCCGTGCAAAATTGTGTCGGGGTGGTGGGTGTCGGACGTGATGATGATTCGTCCGCCCATGCCGCGCCACGCCTCCAACAGAAATTGCGCCGGATACGGCGTTGTGCGCCAGCCGCGTGACATTGCCCCGGTGTTGATTTCCAGCAACGTCGCGGACGGGTCGACAGCGTGTAAGGCGTCGAGCGCGGCGCGGCGGTAGCGCGGCGACGCTTCATCAAAAAAGGCGTGGCTCTCGCCGTACTTTGTCACAAGGTCGATGTGGCCTAAAATCGTAGGCTTCCGCGCCGCTATTTCCGCCACGCCCCTGTAATACGCCTCTGTCATCGTCAGCGCGTCGCCGTGAAATACGCGTTCCAGACAGTCCCGGAATATCTCCGGCGTGTTGTCCACGGCGTAGTAACTGCCGTCGGCGTCGCGTACCGCGTGGACACTGCCTATCCAGTAATCGTACCCCTCCGGGTCGCCCGGCGTCCAACTGTCCCACTCAATGCCCAGAAGAATCTCCATGCGTCCGGCGTACTCGTCCCGCAGTGCAAGCACTTTCTGACGGTATTCTGTGGTATCGGGCGGGAGACTGTAGCCGAAATCGGCGGGATTCGGGGAAAAACTGTGTCCCGAAAAGCCGTAGTACCGCACACCCGCCGCGTACGCCGCCGCCGCCATTGCTTCCTGCGTCCCCTTGCCGTCACAAAGTGTCGTGTGCGTGTGTACCGAACACAGATAGGGCGTCAGATTCATTGCATGCGCTCCTGTTTCACCTTGCGGTCGATGACATGACGCTTTTCGAGTTCCCGCGTCACGTCCTCCAGCGTAATCCCCGCCTGCACCATCAGCACCATGACATGATACGCCAAGTCCGCGATTTCGTACACAGTTTCGGCCTTGTCCTCCTTGCGTCCGGCGATGATGACCTCTGTACACTCCTCGCCGACTTTCTTGAGAATCTTGTCAAGGCCTTTGTCGAAAAGATACGTTGTGTAACTGCCCTCTTTGGGTTCGGTCTTGCGCCCGGAAATCAGACGGTACAGGCCTTCGTAACTGAATTGTTTCAGCTCGTCCGACAGATACAGCGTGTTGAAGAAACAACTCTCCGCGCCCGTGTGACACGCGGGGCCGTCCTTGACGACTTCCACTACCAGCGCGTCTTTGTCGCAGTCCGCCGTAATCGACACGACGTGCTGGACGTTGCCGGACGTTTCGCCCTTGCGCCACAACGCTTGACGGCTCCGGCTCCAGAAACATGTACGCCGCTCGTCAATCGTAATGGCAAGGCTTTCGGCGTTCATGTAGGCCAGTGTCAGGACTTCTTTTGTGTAGTGGTCTTGTACGATAGCGGGTATCAAACCGCGTTCGTCAAATTTGAGTTCCATGAAACCTCCTGATGTCAGACACGCATTTCCACGCCCTTTTCGCGGAGAAAGTGCTTTAATTCGTGAATGTCAACCTGCCGACTGTGGAAAATCGACGCCGCAAGCCCCGCGTCAATGCCCGGATGTGTGAACAGTTCCGCGAAATGTTCCATGTTCCCCGCGCCGCCGCTGGCGATAATCGGCACGCTCACACGCGCCGCTAACGCGTCCAGCATTTCCAAGTCAAAGCCCTGCTTTACGCCGTCGGTGTCGATAGAGTTCAGCACGATTTCCCCGGCACCGTTGCCGACGCCGCGTTCCGCCCAGTCGAGCGCGTCAAGGCCTGTGTCCTCGCGTCCGCCCTTTGCGAACACCCGGAACTGTCCATTCACGCGCTTGACATCCATCGAAAGCACTACGCATTGGTCGCCGTACTTTTTCGCGGCCTCGCCGATTAAGGACGGGTTCGCAATCGCCCCCGAATTGACGCTGACTTTGTCCGCGCCGCACTTCAAAACACGGTCGAAGTCGTCAACAGTCCGAATACCGCCGCCGACAGTCAGCGGAATGAACACTTCTGCCGCCGTACGTTTCAGAATGTCCGTGAACAGTTTCCGCCCCTCCGCCGACGCCGTAATGTCATAGAACACAAGTTCGTCCGCGCCGGAATCGTTGTAGTAACGCGCTAATTCCACGGGGTCGGAAATGTCGCGCAGTCCGGTAAAGTTCATGCCCTTGACTACCCGCCCGTCCTTCACGTCCAGACACGGTATGATTCTTTTCGCTAACACATGCCCGCCTCCTCCATGACCGTTTTCAGGTCAAGTTTTCCGGTGTAGAGCGCCTTACCGAGTATCGCGGCGTGTACGCCCATGTCACGCAGAGTCCGCAGTTCGTCGACACTCCCCACGCCGCCCGACGCCGTGACACGCAAGCCCGGAATCGTCAACAGTTCGCGGTAGAGGTCTAAATTTGTCCCGCGCTCCGCGCCGTCGCGGCTGATGTCCGTGTAGATAACGTCATGGATTCCGTGTTCTGTCAGACGCTTGCAGAAGTCAAGGCCGCGTTCCTGTGAAAGTTCCTTCCAGCCGCTGACCGCTAAGAAGCCGTCGCGGGTGTCGACGCCCACGGCGATTTTGTCTCCGTAGGTCTCGCCCATGCGGACTGTGAAATCAAAGTCCCTGACCGCTATCGTACCCAGTATGCAGCGGCTCACGCCGCAGTCGAGATACTGCCGGATACGCTCTTCCGTACGGATTCCGCCGCCGACTTCCATGTAGAAGCCGCCCTGTTTCGCCAACGCCTCAATTGTCGCAAAGTTCGCGGTGGTGCCGTCCCGCGCCCCGTCCAAGTCCACGACATGTAAACAGGTCGCGCCCGCCTCCCGAAATGTACGCGCCACCGCGCACGGGTCAGCGTTGTACACGGTCTTTTTGTCGTAGTCGCCCTGATACAGCCGCACGGCCTCCCCGCCGATTAAATCAATTGCCGGGAATATCCGCATTCCGTCTCCCCCTATCACTCGATAATGGTTCTGTTATCGCAACGCAACAATATGATTACAGTTCATTTATCGCAACACGATAACCCGCTTACAGTTCGGCGAACGCCTTTAATAATCTCAGGCCTGTGTCGCCGGACTTCTCCGGGTGGAACTGCGTCCCGTACACCTTCCCGCGACACACAACGCCCGTCACATCGACATCCCCGTACCGCGACACCGCCAGCGTATTCACGGCGCAGTCCTTCGCGTAGAAACTGTGGACATAGTACACATATTCGCCGTTGCGCACGTACTTGAAAAACGGGTCATCGCGCCGGATTTCCAGCGCGTTCCAACCCATATGCGGGACTTTCAGTGTCTTGTCGGACAAATCCCGGCGCAAGTCGCACACGCGCCCCGGAATCAGGCCTAATCCCTCATGTTCGCCGTACTCCTCGCTTTTGTCGAAAAGCAGTTGCATTCCCAGACAAATTCCCAGAAACGGCTTGTGTTCGGCCTCGTGTTTCAGGACAGGTATCAAACCCGTGGCGCGGAGTTTGTCCATGGCGTCGCCGAACGCCCCCACGCCGGGGAGTACCACGCGTTCCGCCGCTGTAATCCGTACGGGGTCACGCGTGATTTCCGTTTCCGCGCCTATCGCCTTCAAGCCTCCGGCAATCGAAAACAGATTCCCTACGCCATAATCAATTATCGCAATCACACAGTCACACTTCCTTTCGCTTATAATACGCCTTTCGTACTCGGTATCTCGTCACGGTGTCTGGCGTCGAAGTCGACCGCCATATGGAGAGCGCGTCCAGCGCCCTTGAACGCCGCTTCTAAAATGTGGTGGGTGTTCTCGCCGGAGAACTGCCGGAAGTGCAACGCGCAGGGACAGTTACGCACGAATCCAAGCCAGAACTCTTTTGCAAGTTCGGTATCGAAGTCGCCGACTTTCGCGGCGGGCAAGTCCAGCGCCCACACGAGACAGTCACGCCCGGACAAGTCCACGGCGCACAGTACAAGCGTCTCGTCCATGGGGAGAAAGAACTGTCCATAGCGCACAATGCCGCGCTTGTCGCCCAGCGCCTTTGTAAAGGCCTGTCCTAACACAATGCCGATATCTTCCGTGGTGTGGTGATAGTCTACCTGCGTGTCGCCGTGACAGGTCAGCGACATGTCAAAGTCTCCGTGTCGCGTGAATAACTCTAACATGTGGTCGAGAAAGCCGCAACCCGTGTTAATGTCGCCGCGCCCGGTGCCGTCCAGATTCAAGGAAAGTTCGATTTGCGTTTCCTTGGTGTCGCGCCTGATGTTTGCGATACGTTCCATGTCACGCGCCCTCCAACATGTCTTTCAGACGGTCTAACAGTGTCCGCATTTGTTCCCGCGAGCCGATACTGATTCTGAGCCAGTCGCGCAGTCGCGGCGTGTCGAACCAGCGCACAAGTACGCCACGCGCTTTCAGTCCCCGGTACACGTCCCCGCCCGACACGCGGTCACTCTTGGCAAAGACAAAATTTGCTTTCGACGGCAACACCGTAAAGCCCATGTTCTGTAAGGCCTCTGTAGTCCACGCCCGATTTTCCCGGATGACGTTTGTACAGTCCTGAAAATAGGCTTCGTCCTCCATCGCGGCGGCACCCGCCAGTAACGAAAGACGGTTGACGTTGTACGGGTGGAAACTGTACTTGACACGGTTTAACGCCGCAATCAGTCCGGGCGCGCCGATTGCGAATCCGATACGGCCTCCCGCGAGAGAACGACTTTTCGAGAACGTCTGCACGACAAGCAGATTGTCGAAACGCTTTGTCAGCGGTACGCACGTCTCCCCGCCGAAATCGACGTAGGCTTCATCGACGACAACTACTCGATTTTTATTCGCTTCCAGCAGACGCGCAATGTCACTTACGGGAATTGTCATGCCCGTGGGGGCGTTCGGATTTGCAATAAACACCGTGCCGGGGAATGTTACATAGTCGTCGACACACAAAGAGAAGTCGTCGCGCAGCGGAATGATAGTCGCGTCCAGTCCGAAAAGCGCCGTCTGTGACTGATAGAAACTGTACGTAATGTCGGCGTAGGCGACGCCGGTTCCCGTGCCGCAGAACGCACGGAACGCGAACGCTAAAATTTCGTCGGAACCGTTACCCGCGATAACGTTCTCCGGCGACACGCCGTAACGCGCCGCGACAGCGTTGACCAGTACGCGGCAAGTCGGGTCGGAATAGAGATTCAGCTTTCGGAACTCGTCCGGCGTCAGCGCCGCAAGCACTTTCGGCGACGGCGGAAACGGGCTTTCGTTCGTGTTCAGCTTGACATACGCCCGGTCTAACGGCTGTTCGCCGGGCGTGTACGGCGACAACGCCGCCGCCTCTTGCGATAGAAACTCTCTCATGATATCTCCTCCCCGCGTATCAGTACCGAACGGGCGTGGGCGTGTAAGCCTTCCCGTTCGGCGAAGTCCGCCACATTCTCCGCCACATTCTTGAGCGCGTCCCGTGTGTAGTAAATGTAACTCGATTTCTTCACAAAGTCGTCCACTGACAGCGGCCCCGAAAACCGCGCCGTCCCGGATGTCGGCAACGTGTGATTCGGCCCCGCGAAGTAGTCCCCTAACGCCTCCGGGGCGTTGTGTCCCAGAAACACGCTTCCGGCGTTGCGAATCAGCGGCAACAGGGACAACGGCTCCGCCACGCACAGTTCCAGATGTTCCGGGGCGATTTTGTTCGCGGCGTCGACGGCGCGTTGCAGATTGTCCGTGACATATAGTTTCCCGTTGCGTTCCAGCGACTTCCGGGCGATATCGGCGCGGGGCAAGGCCGATATCTGCCGTTCCAGTTCCAGCGCGACACGTCCGGCGAGTATGCGACTGTCCGTGACCAGTACGGCGGCGGCGTGGGTGTCGTGTTCGGCCTGACTGAGCATGTCAGCCGCCACGTGACGCGGGTTCGCGCTCTCGTCAGCGAGTACCAGAATTTCACTCGGCCCCGCGATTAGGTCAATACCGACCTGTCCGAAAACCTGCCGTTTCGCCTCCGCGACAAATACCCCGCCGGGGCCTACAATTTTGTCAACGGCGGGGACGCTTTCGGTACCGTACGCCAGCGCCGCGACGGCCTGCGCTCCACCGATTGTGTACACCCGCACATCCTGCGCCGCGACGTACGCCGCGCCTAACGCCGCCGCGCTGACGCTTCCATCGGCTTCCGGGGGCGTGACAATCAGAATATCGTGTACGCCCGCCAGACGCGCCGGTATGGCGTTCATCAGGATTGTGGACGGGAACGCCGTCGGGCTTTTCGGCACACAGATTCCGACACGCTCCATAGGGATATGTCGCAAGCCTAACAGAATGCCCGGCTTGTCAGTCAAGGCGTAATCCCGTTGAATCTGCTGTGCGTGGAAATGTTCGATATTCGCCGCCGCCCGTAACAAAGTTGCCTGAAAGCCGTGGTCAAGCGAATCGTACGCCGCTTCGAGTGCCTCCGGCGGCACTTGGAATGATTCCACGTCCACGCCGTCAAAGCGTTTCGTGTACTCGTGTAGCGCGGCGTCGCCGCGCTCGCGCACGTCCTCAATGATACGCGTCACCGCCGCCGACACTTCCGGGTCTGTCCGCACGCGTTCCCGGCGAAATAACGCCTCCGCGCCGTCCCAGTGTTCGACATTCATCATACGCCCGTAACCTCCCGTAATTTCTCCGTCAACGTCTCTATGGCCTCGCGCTTGAACTGGTACGCCGAACGGTTTGCGATAAACCGCGCCGAAATCGGCATGAACTCCCGCAACACCTGCAAGTTGTTTTCTTTTAGCGTTGTCCCGGTCTCCACGATGTCTACAATCACGTCACTTAATCCCAGTAACGGCGCGAGTTCGATAGAGCCGTGCAGTTTGATAATGTCGATATCCTGTCCGAGCGCGGCGAAGTGGCGCTTTGCGATACGTACGAACTTTGTCGCCACACGTAGCGGACGTTCCCCCACGTCGAGGCCGTCCGGCTTCCCCGCCACGCACATCCGACAGCGGCCAAGCCCCGTGTCGAGTAACTCGTACACGTCCGGGCGGTGTTCCTCCAAGATGTCCTTGCCCACGATTCCCACGTCCGCCGCGCCCCGCTCCACGTAAATCGCCACGTCCGACGGCTTCACTAAAAAGTAACGGATTCCCGCCGCCGGGTTTTCCACGACCAGTTTCCGGGTGTCGCTGTAGTTCTCCGGCGAACCGTACCCGACACTTTCCAGCAAATGATATACTTTGTCGCCCAGACGGCCTTTCGGTAGCGCTACACTTAACATTCCGGCGTGTCCGGTGTGCGTGACCTGTTCGAGTTCGTCGAGGTACAGCGCAAAGCCAACCGCTTTCGCGCCCCTGTGGAACCGTGACACTAAAGGGTCATACCTTCCGCCCCGCAACACCGGGCGCGGGATTCCCTCCAAAAAGCCCTGTAACACAAGGCCATTGTAATACTCCAAGTCGTTCACCAGCGACAGATTCAGGCGCAAGTGGCGTAAAATGTCGGGGTTCGCGGACAGGCTCGCGTAAAGCGTTTTGAGTTCCCGCAAGGCCTCGCGCATGACATCATTTTTCGCCAGCGCCGACGCCGCCGGAAATACAGTCTCCCAGTCGCCGTCCAGCGAAAACAACGCCTCAATGTCGCGTGTGTCCTGCGGGCTTTTGTCGCGGATACCGTCGAGCAGTCGCCCGCGCAGACGCGGCGGCACGTTCAGCGCGTCCAGAAGTCCGCTCACGTAGCCCATATGCCCGATTTCGAGTACCGGACTTCTCCCGGTCGCCGACAAACTCCGTACCGCCAGCGACACCGCCTTTGTCATGGTATCGGCGTCCACGTCGCCCACACACTCCACGCCCATTTGTCGGATTTCCTGAAAGCCCTGATTCTCGCGTCCGGGGCGGTAGACGTTCTCCAAGTAGTAAAAGCGTCCACGCGGGGCGTTTTTGGCAATCGACAGCGTGACATCGGGCTTGAGTGCCATTAAACGCCCGTCCAAGTCCGTGAACGTCAACGCCCGTTTCGCCGACAGAAAACGGCGGTTCTCCTGATAGAAGCCGTATTCCTCAAAGCGGCTCATGCGGTAATGCCGGAATCCCTCCGCCTCGTACATCTGCCGCAGTTCCAGCGAAAGCCGTTCCAGCGGCGACAAAATTTGTAAATCGAGTTCCATACGTGTCCCCTCTTTCCGTTTGAACGAACACGCTACATTTTACACGCTTCGGCGGGAATGTCAACGCCGAAAAAAGCGTCCTGTCCTCTCAACGGGACGGGACGCTTTATAAACTCATCATTCTGACAGCAATTCCGCACAGAAATTTTTCAAAGCCGGAATATCGTTTTTAATGGTATCCCAAGTCGTTTGAAAGCTGATATCCGCGTAAGCGTGGGCAACGACATTCCGCATACCGCGAATGGCTTTCCACGGCATATCGGCGTGTGCGGCGCGGAAGTCCGCGCTCAAATGTCCGGCGAGTTCCCCGATTTGCAGAATACACATGGCGCAGGCGTTGCGGTACGCCTTGTCGTGTGAAAACGCCTCGTAACTGTCGCCGAAACGTTGAACGGTATCCTCAATGTCGACGCAGTAGGATAGCATATGTTCCAGAATGGAATTATCACGTTGACGCTCCGGCATACAGCAGAATCTCCTCCCGGCGGATATGGTTCAGGAAACGCTCGTCGAGACTGTCCGAAGTCAACAGGTCAACGTCCGCGCCCAACTGTTCCCGCAAGTCCAGACGCAGAGCGGACAGCGCGAAAAATCCCCGCAAGTTACCCTGTTCAATTCTCAAATCGACATCACTTTCCGGGGTGGCGTCGCCGCGTGCGTAGGAACCGAACAGCCACGCCGAAGCAATGCCATATTGTACGCCTAACGCCGTCACGGCGTCGCGGATTTCGCGCAGTTCCAAAACGCGCTTCATGTAGTTACGCCTCCTTTCGTGGAAGCGGCCCCGCCTCGCGGCAATCCCTCACAGGGAAGGTATGCGCAACGGCGCGGATTGTGGACAGTATAGCGGATTTCGGGCGGGGTGTCAAGCGTTTTTCGCCGGAAAGCGTCCGCAAGACGCCCCGTCCGGCGCGGGCGGGGACTTGTCACGCACGACAGGAAAAATTTGGAATCGACAAAAAGTTAAAACTTTTTTAATATTTTGGTACTTGTTCTTTAACATTCTTTTGGTATCTTTATCCTCGCAAGAGACAAGAACTTCTTTTCATCCAATCTTCCAAACAACGGACGGGATTGACTTTGTGTCAGTCCCGTTCGTTGTTCGCGTCAGCGGACAATTTCCCCGTACAGCGCTTCGCCGTCGCTCGACACAATCCGCGTCACGCGGCACTGATTCCGCAGTCCGACACCCGGCGCGTACACGTCCGCGTAATTCGGCGCGTGTCCGTGGAATACGCCGCCCCGCGCCTGTTCGTACAGCACTTCGTACTGTTCGCCGACGCACCCCGACAAATATTCCGCCCGTGTGGCGTCCGCGACGGCTTTCGCCCGCGCCGCCCGTTCCTCTTTGACAGCCTTCGGGAGTTGCGGCATGTCCGCCGCCGGTGTCCCCGGACGCGACGAGTACGGGAAAATGTGCGTCCGCGCAAAGCCGCATTGTCGCAGAAATGATAATGTCTGTGCAAATTCGTCCTCGGTCTCGCCCGGAAAGCCGGTAATCAAGTCCGTTGTGACAGCCGGACGCGGGAAGTATGCGCGCAACAGTTCCACGGATTCCAGATACCGCGCCGTGTCGTAGCGCCGCCGCATACGCTTTAATGTGGCGTCGCAACCGCTTTGTAAAGACAGGTGAAATTGCGGACACAAATTCGGGAACACGTTCAGGCGTCGACAAAAGTCCGGCGTCACGGTGCGCGGTTCCAGACTGCCTAAGCGTATCCGCACAGCGGGAACCGCCGCGCAAATCGCCGCCGCCAAGTCTGTAAGCGTCTGACCGTCGCGGAAATCCAGTCCCCATGACGAAATCTCCATGCCCGTCAGCACAATTTCCCGCACACCGTCGGCGGCTAATTCCCGCGCCTGTCGTACGGCGTCGGGCAACGGCTCGGAGCGTACCGCCCCCCGCGCATAGGGAATAACGCAGTAGGAACAGAAATTGTTACATCCGTCCTCGACTTTTAACATGGCTCTTGTGCGCCCGGACATCCCCCCGGCGGGTAACAATTCAAAGTCCCGCCGCACCCGTGGATTGTCCAGCGTCTCAAACGCGGCGCGGGACTTGTCCAACATTTCACGGGTAGCGCTTGCGCGGTTTGTCACGGCCTGTTCCAGCAGTGCGACAAATCCCGTACGGTCTCCGGTACCCGCTATCAGGTCGACACCCAGTGTCCGCACGTCCTCCGGTGCCGTCTGACTGTAACAGCCGCACACGGCAAGCACGGCGTCGGGGTGTTCGCGTCGCATGCGCCGTATCACCTGCCGCGACTTCTGTCCGCTGACCGCCGTCACGGAACAGGTATTGACTACGTACGCGTCCGCGTCCTGTGTGAAGTCGACCACGGTATGTCCGCGTTCCGTCAGCAGTTTTTCAATGGCCTGCGTCTCGTACTGGTTGACTTTACAGCCCAGTGTGTATATTGCCACGTTCATAATATCACTTCAGCGATACATACGAAAGGCACCGTTGCAGAATGGGAACGTCTTTTACAGCTTTCCCGGAACTGGTGATTTTCAATTGGTCAAGCGTGATTTCGTGTTCCGGCAGAATCCGGCGGAGTTTAATCCACGTCCGCGCAATCTCGCCTCTCCACGCCGCCGGGTCTTTACCGAACTGCGGACAGGGAGCCTCGTACTCATAAGAATGCACTTCCAGAATCGTGGCACGGTACGCGATTTCACCGTCAACCATAAAAAGGAGAGTGCGATATTCCCCGGCCTTGGTTTCGTTTACAGGACTGTTTGTGTCGAACCATGTATAATGCCTGTTTTTACAATCCTTCAAGTAAACCCGCATAACCGCCTGACCAGAGGAAGATTCCCAGTAGTCTTCTTTACGGAGTTGCGCCAAAAGATAATGGTTTTCCATACGATATCCTCCTGATTTGTAATGACAAAAGCATTGTAACATGGTGTTATGGAAATATCAATGCTTTTCGTGAACTGTTTTCTCTTGCGTTTCGGGTCACAGTCGGGTATAATCGACGCGCAAAGGGAACATGCGCTTCCTGATTCCTGTCAAACGAGGAGACCATTCATGATTTATCTGGACTACGCCGCGACGACGCCCGTACCGCGAGCCGTCGCGGATACGATGTACGACGTTCTGCGCGAACAGTACGCGAACCCCAGCGCACAGTACGAGGCGGGGCGGGACATGCGTACAAAAGTTGAACACTGGCGCGGGACGATTGCGGCGGCGCTGGACTGTCCGCCGGAGCGATTGTCGTTCACGTCGTGCGGCACCGAGGGCGACGTGTGGGCGATACGCGCCGCGCTCTGGAAGAACCGTCGCGCCGGACACCACATTGTCACAACCGCCGTCGAACACAACGCCGTATTGGAGACACTGAAACAGTTAAAAGAAGAGGGTTACAGCGTCGACACGGTTCCGCCGCGCCCGGACGGTTCCATAGACGCCGATTCCGTGTTATCGAGAGTGCGACCCGACACCGCGCTTGTCACGGTCATGCTCGTGAATAACGAACTGGGCAACCGCTATCCAGTCGAGGAAATAGCGCGGCGTCTGCGGGAAGTCAATCCCGTGACACTGTTCCACACCGACGCCGTACAGGGCTTTTTAAAGGTGCCGTTTTCTGTGCGGAGTTCGGGCGCGGACTTTGTGACAGTCTCCGCGCATAAAGTCGGCGGGGCAAAGGGAATCGGCGCGTTGTATGTCGGCGAACGCGTGAAAGACCCGCGTCCGCTGTTGCCGGGCGGCGGACAGGAATCCGGACGCCGTTCCGGCACCGAGGCAACCGCGCAAATCGCCGGATTTGCCAAGGCCGTCGAACTCCGTACCGCGCACTTGTCCGAAATCTTGCGACATTTGTCTGATATCCGCGCTTACGCCGTCGAAACACTGTCACAAATCCCGGATTTGCGCGTCATCAGTCCGTTGCGGGACGCCGCGCCGCATATTCTTTGTGTGTCGCTTGTCGGGTGGCCGAGTCAGAATATTGTCACGGATTTGTCGGCGCAGGGGATTTGTATTTCGGCGGGTTCGGCCTGTCATCAGGGAAAGCTAAGCCACGTCGTGAAGGCGTTACAACTCCCGGAACGTGTGCGGAAAAGCGTTATCCGGCTGAGTTTCGGCGCGGAAACGTCCCGCGCCGATATCGACGCATGCGCCGACGCTCTGCGGCGTCATCACGATGAACGTCTGCCCATGCTCTAAGGGTTCTCTTGCCCTCCCCTTCTGGGGGAGGGTGGCGCGTCAGCACCGGGTGGGGGCGGTTGTTCTAATCTTCCAGTTTCACGACGATGTAGCCGCCGACAATCTTTATGGAACCGTCGTCGGGATAACAGGGCATGGCGCGGACTTCCTCCGTGTCGGCGAGTGTGCGGGCGGTGTCGTCCGACGCCGTGGGCTGATGGAACCCCATGTAATGCGACATGTAGCTTTTCCCGGCTTTCAGATAGTTGGAATTGTCGGTATAGCCGCCGTAGTGGTGGACACTGTGCCGGTAAATCGAATTGTAAAACGTGCTGTCGCTGATATCCTCCCCGATGAACGCAAGATAGAGGTCTTGCCGGTATCCGGGCGTTGTTCGGATACGGTTGACCATGGACGCGAAATAGTTTTCTGTCTGACGGTTGGTGTAGTAGAGAACCATATAATTTTCGTTCGACTGCCAGACATAGTTAGCGGACGCGAGTACAAACAGCGCGGACAGTATCGCCGCCGCGCCTTTGACGACTGTGACGCCCGGACGCGGTATCTGTTCGCAGACGAGTTCGAGCAGGACAAGCGGCAGAAAGTACGCCGTGACCGCGCCGTAGACCATGCGTCCGAAGATGTTGCTATGGTAGCACATCATCACGATTCCGAACGCCGCCGCCGGGAACAGTGCGAAAAAGAGCAGATTTAATAATTTTGCGTCTTTTCGGGACTGTCCGCGGACTTCCAGCCACGCGAACAGTATCACGGACGACAGCAGGGCGCACAGGAACGCAAAGCGTATAACAGGCGTGGAGTTAATCGCGTAATGTTCCTGAAACGGCAGGTTGAAGAAGTCGCGGTAAGTCGCGGCGAACATCGCGGGGAGTTCGGACAAGGTAATCTTGCCCATTTCGTCAATCTGCTGGTAGTCGTTGAGAACCTCCCCGCCGCGGGACAGCGACACGCGCAGAATAACCATATAGAGCAACAGTCCCAGCGCGAGAACCGCCAGAAACCGCAGTCCGTTTAATAAAATCGGCAGAACGGGGGCTTGTCCGTCCAAGCCGCGCCGCAACAGGATTAACAAAAACAGTGCCGCCGCCACGGGCAAATAAGCCTGATAAATCCCCAGCGCGAACGCCATACAGACCGCTCCCGCCACGATTCCCGGCACACCGTGCCAGTTTTTGGCGGCGTACACGCCGACGAGCGTCAGCAACAGCGCGAACGCGTAATAGCCCACCGTGAACATGAAAAGCATGGTCATGGCGAAACTCGGAAATGTCACAAATAACAGTCCCGTCAGAATCATCGACGGACGGGCGCGGAGTTCGAGTACCGATACCGTCAGACAGGCCGTCAGCGCGACAAACACAATGGACAGTAACCCGTTGAACACGGGAAGCGTATTTGTTCCCCAGACATTCCGCACGGTTTCGGCGAGCCATTCCAGAAACCAGCGTCCCGACGCCGTACCGGAACCGTAGCCGCCGGGCGTGTTGGAAATATTGTCCTGATTGTTCAGGATATTTGTCATAATGAATCCGTAGGCGGCAAGCCCCGCGCAAATTGTCACAAGAAACATCTCCCGGTATTTCCCGACAACGGCGTGTCCCCACGCTTTCCGGCGCGGTTCCCCGGCCTCGATACTTTCCAGAATTGCCCGAACCCGTGTTGACATGCGTTTTTCTCCTTCCTTTTGATACGCACTTGTCGCCCCCCTTCGGGGGGAGATGTCGCCGCAAGGCGACAGAGGGGGGAACAATCGCCCCCACCCGGCGCGTTGCGCCACCCTCCCCCAGAGGGGGAGGGCAAGAAAACAACTTGTACAAAATCGGCGTACAATTCGGGGACTTCTCCCGGACTGTACGCCGAATCTGTTACTGCCCGTAATCGCCTAAATAAATCAGCGGATTGATTCTCGTGCCGTTCTCGGTAATCTCAAAGTGGAGGTGCGGCCCCGTGGAATGTCCCGTGGAACCGGTCAGGCCTACAATGTCGCCCTGTTCGACGACCTGTCCGGCCTCGACAAGACGCGTGCTCATATGGGCGTACAGTGTCGTGTTGCCGCTCCCGTGCGACACCACAACAAAGTTGCCGTACGAGCTGGAATACTGCGAGATAATGACAGTCCCGCCCTTGGCGGCGTGAACCGCCGTGCCGTAGCCGACACCGCCGATGTCAATGCCCTTGTGGTTCGTGGAACCGATTCCGCCCGGCGACACACGGGGGCCGAATCCTGACGTAATCCGGCGGCTGTTGACAGGCCAGATATAACCGCCGTCACCGTACGAAATTGTGAAATCATCAATTGCCGCGACACGTTCCCGCATTCTGCGGTACGCTTCGGCGGCGGCCTCCTCGGCGCGGATACGCGCTTCCTCCTCCTGCCGTTCGAGTTCGTCCGAAAGCCGCACGATTTCTTCTTGAATGCGTTCCGCCTCCCCGGCGAGAATGTCCCGGCTTGCTTCGGCTTCCGCACGGTTCGCTTGCAGGTCGATGATAAGTTGATTTGCCGCCTCCCGCTGGGCGTCAAGTTCGGCTTGTTTGTCCTGACAAAGCAGATTTGTCGTTTCAAGTTCCAGCCGTTCGGTTTCGAGTTCCTTTTGTTTCCCGGCGATTTCCGCTTGAAGCGCCCGGAGGTCGTCCATCACGCGCTGGTCGGACTGCATGATTTCGTTGACAAAGTCCAGCCGCGACAGGAAGTCCACGAAACTTGTCGCGTGTAACAGAATCATCCAGCAGTTGACGCGCCCCTGTTCCTCTATCGCCCGGACACGCTGACAAAACAGGTCGTATTGTTGCGCTTCCTTCATTTCCGCGTCGGCAAGTTCGACTTCCGTCACACAAATGCGCTGTTGACAGTCCTTAATTTGCGCTTCGAGCGCGGCGACTTCTTCCTCAATCTGCGCGATTTGCGCGTCTAAGAGTGTTTTCTGGTCAAGCGCGGCGGAGATATTCAAGGTGTACGCGCTGATTTCCTGTTCGAGCGCGGCCTGTTCTTCCTGAATGCCGCTGGCCTGTGTGATGAGCGTGTCGATTTCGTCCTGAGTGACGGCGCGGGACGGCGGAAGCGTCGCCGCGAGTGTAAGCGCCGTCAGCAGAACCGCGAACACGCGTTTGAGATTGTTCATGCTTGGATTCCATCCTTTTCCAATATGATAACGGTCAGAGACCGGAGTATTTCAACCCACATAATCATTAGAAATGGAAATCACGTTCCAAAACAATGATTATGACAAAGCGTCCAACGATAGTCAAACGTCCAGAAACCGCCGGATAGCGGTCATACTCCCGCCGATACCGACAAGCATGCCCGTTCCGAGGAAACTGCCCAGCATGGGAAGCCATATCCGGGCGAACGGGAGAATTGTAAACAGGCGTTGCACGTCGTTTTCGGCGACAGCGCCCGCGACAGCCGCGTACAAGCCCCATTGCAACAGGAACGCCAAGCCGCCCGCAATCATGCCCATGAGAAAGCCTTCGTACACGAAAGGCCAGCGAATAAAGGCATTTGTCGCGCCGACAATTTTCATAATGGCGATTTCCTCGCGGCGGTCGTAGGTCGTCAGGCGGATTGTGTTCGAGATGATGAACACCGACACCACAAACAGTACGCCGATTAACGCCGCGCTGATAATCGCCGCCACATTGCGTACCGTGATAATGCCGCTTGCCATTTCCTCGTAATAGTTGACTTTTGCGATACCCGCCGTATGTTCGACGCGGCGGACAGTCAAGTCAATCTGTTCCAGATTCTCAATGGTGAGGGCGTAGCGGTCGCGGAAAATGCCGGGGTCAAGGTCGCGGAACAGTTCTTCTTCCGGATTTTGTTTGGTGTAAGCGGCTAACGCTTCCTCCCGTGTGATGTACCGCGCCCCCGTGACATTCGGAATGGAGAGCAGTTTTTTTTCAATGGCGCGTCCCTGCTGTTCGGTCAAGGTCTCGTCGACAAAGGCCACGATTTCATTGGAAGTCGCCAGCGTGGACAGATTCATAGCCGCGTTGACCGCCACAAGCGTGAATGTACCCATAATCAGCAGACAGCCCACTGTCATACTGATGGCGGTGAAACTCATCAGGCGGTGACTGCTCATGTTTTTGAGGCCTTCGCGGAAGAAGTACACAAAGTTATGCTTAACCATAGCGGCGGCCTCCCACGTAACGCCCCACGGCGTCATGTGTGATTAACCCGGCGTCAAGCGTCACGACACGTTTCCCGAACCGGTTGACAAGTTCGCGGGCGTGTGTCACCACGACAACCGTTGTCCCCATTTGGTTGACGCGTATCAGCAACCGCATAAGGTCCATGGAGCGGTCTGGGTCAAGATTTCCGGTGGGCTCGTCGGCGATAATCGTCGACGGGTGATTGACCAGCGCCCGCGCAATTGCCACGCGCTGTTGTTCGCCGCCGGAGAGTTCCCGCGGGTAACAGTCCATTTTGTCCTCTAATTCCAGCACGTGGAGAATGCGCGGAATCCGGTCTTTGATTTCGCGGGGGTTCGCGCCCACAGCCCGCATGACAAAGGACAAATTGTCATAGACAGTCTTTTTGTCAATCAGGCGGAAGTCCTGATAGACCACGCCGAGCGTACGGCGCATAAGCGGTATCTGGGGGTCGCGCACGTTCATAATCGAGAAGCCGTTGACCATAACGCGCCCGAATGTCGGGAGGAGTTCGCCCGTCAGGAGTTTGATAATGGTGGACTTCCCGGAGCCGGACGGCCCCACCAGAAACACAAATTCCCCGTCCTCAATGGTCAGCGTAATGCCCTGTATGGCTTTCGTGCCGTTTTCGTATTCCAATTCCACATCTTTCAGACGAATCAAGCAAATTTCACCTCGTCTCTTTGGGGAGCGGAGGAAAAAAGTACAGAAAAAAACGTTTCCTCACCGCCCGAATATTATAAACGCTTCTTTCCGGTTTTGCAACACAATTTCATGTTTTTTTCAGAATTTACAGTTCGGTCATGAAATATCGGGCGGCAATCCGGGTTTTTTGTGCGGAATGCTGGAAAACATTACATTTGCAAAATAGTTACAAATCGGTTACAATGCAACCATTCCTTGCAAGGATACCTAATGTTTTACCGGCTTGGAGGATGTTATGAAGAAATTGAAATTTCTGACACTGCTGGCGGTTCTGACGCTCTTGACCGTCCCGGCGCAAGCCGCGAACCGTCCCGCCGTCCGGCTCGACACCGGACGGGAGATTGTCCGGCGCTGTCCGCGGGCGTGGGGACGCTGGACACTCCCGGACTTCTACTGTCCCGACTGCGCCGCGCAAGTCCCGGACACTGACGCCCCCGCGCAAACGCCGGATGTGTCCGCGCCCGATACTACGCCCGCGCCCGATATCCCCGCGCAAACGCCGGATGTGTCCGCGCCCGATACCAGTACCGCCGCCGGCATGTCGGCGTACGAAACGGAGGTTGTACGCCTTGTCAACGTCGAACGCGCCCGCTATGGACTGTCGGCGCTGGCGGCGGACGCGGAACTCTCCAACGTGGCGCGGTTGAAGTCCAAGGACATGCGCCAAAAGGGTTACTTCTCCCACGAAAGCCCCACCTACGGGACGCCCTTCCAGATGATGAAATCTTTCGGCATTACTTACCGCACGGCGGGCGAGAATATCGCCTACGGCTACAGTACGCCGGAAGCGGTCGTGACGGCGTGGATGAACTCTGACGGACACCGTGCCAATATCCTGAACAGTTCCTATACGCGCCTCGGTGTCGGCTACGTCGCCGACGGGCATTACTGGACACAGATGTTTATCGGATGATAACAGTTCGCCCTCTCCCGCTGTCGGGAGAGGGTGAAACGCCGTTCCGCGTCGCCGTGAACGGCGCGTGCCTGTTTTCTCGTATCAGGAAACAGGCCTCCACTATTGTGATACAATTCGGTTTTGCCGCCTGTCCCGTGCGGGGACGCTTGGACGGTATACCGCATTTCAGGCATTCGCCACGTCAACCTCAATCCGTAAGATCGGAAATCGGAAAATTAAGCGGATTCCCTGTATGCAGTTTGGTCAAATCCGTGACCTTTTTCGCCAACTCTCTAATGGTATAAGGGCGGCAGAAAGCCTCAGCGTCTTTTTGCAACGTTTCTTTATCCAAGTGGCTGATTTTAAAAACGCTTACAATTTCCACATAAATAAAGATAGCATCGTTTTCCGTTTCGTTGCCAAATTCAAAGGACGCCGTACTCCGAACAGACGGAGAATGCTCTAAATCCTTGGAAATTGCCATACCCCCGGAGAGTGTCGCGTCTTGGGAAAAACTGAACTTCCCCGAAACCCGACTAAAATCGAGTGTTGACTTTATAATTTGAGTTCTTTCATGTTCAAATTGATTCATAGACCTCTCCTTGTCAACACGCTGAAATCGAACACGCTGGCACTTGGACACTTACAAAGGCAGAGCGATTCCGAAAAAGTCCTTCTGCCTGCGGATTCCGCTGAAATCCGGAAACATTCGTTTGCTTTCGGGAGAAAAAGAGAGTGAAAAATTGCCGCTCCCGGTAATAACTGTCCATTTGCTGTTTAGCGTCGCTTGGTAAAAAATCAGCATATTTCATCTCAACTATATCAGGAAGGTTTTGCTTCCGCATATAGTAAGAGAAAAGATAAGTTTCCTCAATAAATGGAATCGCGTCTTCGTAAGGGGCGCTTTCCCGTTCGGCGATACGTTCGCGCAATTCGGCGATTTCCTCGTCAAACTCGCCGTCTTCCGCATCCATATCATATCCCGCTGTCGGAAAATAATGCTCCGGGACATCCCGCGCCGCGTTTTTAACTGCTTGCGGCTGTGCGCCTCTTTCGGAGAGCGTCAGCAGATAGACATCCTCCGCGTTGCTGAATATATCGTGAATTGGAATTTGATTTTGCAGGAGTTGAATAACCGCTTCTTCGGTTGTTTTGACCAATATCCACTTCACTGCGTCAGCGCCCGCGTAGAAGCAGGAGCAGATATACAGAAAATTATATTTATCCACGCAGGTGAAAAGAATAGGCCGGATATATTCTGCCAAAATCATATCCCAGTACAGAGATGGAAGTATAGCATCTCCCTCGCGGAAGATGTTTTCACGCTTCAGTTTCTTTTTCATAAGTCGTCACCTCAAACGCAAGCCACGGTTCTGCGCCTTCATACAGCCACCAGTCCACATGAGAACTGCGGAATTTTTTCTTCCAGCTTTTCGTCTCACAAGACAGGCCGTCGACTTTTGTGGTATGCCCTTTTGCCAGCGCCCACGGAGGTTGGTACTTACTATCAGCAATTACAAATCTTTTAACGTCCCTCAATTTTCGATATGTGGAAAGACAATAAACCTGCGGGTCATCTTCCGTTTTATCGGGAGGAACTTTAAAGCTGTTTTCCTCATACGTATTCAAGAAAGATTCGCGCTCAATTTTTCTGGTTCGACACGCCCTGTAAACCTCAATTTCTTGTTCTTGCGCCGTTTCGGGCAGAGTGAAATTTTCAAAATATGCCGGGAAGACTTTTTTTGCTAACTGTTCTGTCATAAATCTTCCCTCCAAAGGCTTTGCTTTTGTACAAGATATACAAAGGACACAAGCTAAGTATATTATAGCTATTTTTTTGTAGATATGTCAAGAACATTTTGGTAACAAATTAACATATATTTTAGAATGTAGGGCGGTGCTGTCGGCATTGCGCAGACAACGCCGCCCGTATTTGTACGACTATGTGTCAGACCTGTACGGCCTCGGAATCCGCTAACGCTTCCGCGTCGCGTTCGCGGCGTTTGTCAATGGCCTGTTTCAGAATCATGTCCTTGACCTTTATGGGGCTTGTCTCCCTGCTACCCCTTTTTAGTCACAGTTCATACCATTTGTCACACTGTTTGACATTTCCAGTCACAGTTAGTCCCAATTAGCCCTACCAGTCCCACCCCCATTCCGGTAAAATTCCGGTAAAACTCCGGTACAACCGACAGAGGCCGACAGGGGATTTCCTGTCAGCTTCATTATCTCATACCTCCATGAATTTGTCAATCCCCTCCAACTTGTCAATCTCTTTCATTTTTGTGTCCCGCATGAGATGTACATATATATTATAGGTAGTCTTGACGTTTGCATGACCTAACTGTTCTGAAATCGCCTTAATATCCACCCCGGCCTCAAA
>JAFSRZ010000005.1 GCA_017445875.1 Oscillospiraceae bacterium
GAAGAAAGAAAATCCTGAAGCTGGCTAAAGGCTATTGGGGAAGCAAGTCCAAGCATTTCCGCGTTGCCAATCAGGCCGTTATGAAGTCCCTGAGTTACGCCTACACCGGGCGGAAACTCAAGAAGCGCGATTTCCGCGCCCTGTGGATTACGCGCATTTCCGCCGCCTGCAAGCTCAACGGCATGAACTATTCCACGTTCATGCACGGTCTGAAACAGGCCGGAATCGAGATGAACCGGAAAATGCTCTCCGAAATGGCAATCAGCGACCCCGGCGCGTTCACGCGTCTGACCGAACTGGCGAAACAGGCCTGATGTCGCCGGATATGCGCCCCATAACGAAGAATCCGCCCCCGCTGTCGTACGGGGACGGATTTTTTCACGTATTATCGGGGCTGATGGGAACCCGGAAAAACAGACGCCGCAAGGCTTTGGCGTTGAAGGGAATCAGCGGGTACAGGTAGCCGGTGCCGAACATGGGTTTTGTCGTGGCGAGCAGTACGACGAACCCGGCGACGCCTCCGACAAACCCCCACACGTCAAACGCGCCTGTCAGAATCAAGAGCGAAACCCGGATGAGCTTAAAGGCGTAACCCATTTCGTAACTCGGTTGGGCGAAGGCCGCCACTGACACGAACGCCATATAGACTAACACTTCCGGCCCCAGCCACCCGGCGCGGACGGCGAAATCTCCCAGTATCAGCGCCCCCAGCATGGAGAACGAATTAGACAGGGAATCGGGCGTGTTAAGAGAGGCCAGTTTCAGCACGTCAATGAGAAATTCGACGACTAATAATTGTGCCAGCATGCTTAGCGACACCGGCTCCGGCGCGGATAGAAAATTCAACCAGTGCGGCAACAAATTCGGGTGATTGACCGTCAGATACCAGAACGGCGTAATAAACAGGGACAGCAGAAAGACCACAATCCGCAACAGGCGCAAATAAGTTCCCACGAGAGGCGGAAAATAGAACTCGTTCGCTTCCTGCGTGAAGTCAAAGAACGTTGTGGGCAGAAGCATGACGGACGGGGAATTGTCCACCATGAGGACAATGTTCCCCTCCAAGATACTTGCCGAGGCACTGTCGGGGCGTTCGGTGTAGCGGACTTTCGGGAACGGGTTGTACCACTGTTTCGGGCGGAGAACTTCCGCCACGCTTTCCTGTCCGAGCGTGAGGGAGTGGACATCGACTTTGTTGAGTTTCTCCCGAACCGCTTTCAGTAACGCCTTGTCTACCTTGTCGTTCAGATAGCAGAGAATAACGTCCGTATGGGAACGGTCGCCGATTTGATGGGCTTCCATGGTCAAATGCGGGTCACGGATACGGCGGCGCAGAAGCGCCATATTCGGCACTAACGCCTCTATGAAACCGTCATGGGAACCGCGCAACACTTTTCCGTCGGGCGGCTCGTCCACGCCCCGGCACGGATACTCTTTACAGTCGATTAAGGCTCCGCCCGAAAGCCCGTCCAACAGGAACAGTGTTTTCCCCAGCAGAACCGCCGTGACAAGTTCTTTCGTGTCGGCGCTGACGCTGACTTCCGAGAAGGTTACGAACCGGTCGACAAACTCCTGCATATCCGTCAGGCCGTCGAGGGCGTCCGGCGACAGCGAAAGCCAAAATGACCCCATACGCTCTAATGTGGAATCCAGCCCGTAGCCGTCCACGACCCAGATTTTCCCGCGCCGCCCGCCTATGACGTAATCCCGGCTGACCATGTCGCAGTTACGCTCCACGCCGAGAACCACGTCCATATACGCCGTGTCCGTTTGGAAATCGTTCCGCAGTTGTCTCATAGCGCCGCCTCCTGTCTCACGGGCGGAGTATGCCCGATTTGGCGGGAATTATCCGGCGCGAAGTATCAGATTGAGCGGGAATTATCCGGCGCGGGGCGTCAGACTTTGAGCGGGAATCATTCGGGGCGTCAGATTTGCTTGACTGTGTAGTAGACCAGCAGTCCGAAGGCCGTCAGAGCTAACGTCCACATGGCGTAACCCGCCGCGCCCACGTTGACCACGCTTGCCAGAACGCCCGCGAACGTCAGCGCGAAGGACACATAGAGCGGTAACGTGTTCGCTCCCGGCGACAGGAATCTTTTTTTCAGTGTCCCGTTCCAGAGCAGGTACAACAGCGCCGCCAGCGCCGCTAACAGTACCACCGCCAGCACACGGGAAAGCGTCAAGTACGGGGAAAACGGCTGCATGGTACGCGAAAATAACCACGTTGACACAATGCCAGTCGCCAGCGCCGTCAGCGAGACAGCACAGGCGCGGTCGTAAAGTCCCCACACAATGACCAGAAACGCCGCAACGGGGACAATCGCAATGAGGCGGTCAAGGAAAGTCAGGTCGTAAATACTCAGCAGACTGACCGCCGCCACAAACGCGCCGATTCCGCACAGATACAGGCCAATCATCCGTTTGAGATGGTCGCCGCGCTGCAAGCCTGTCCAGATTGCGCCGACCGCCAGAATGGCCGCGCCGATACCCGCCAGCATGGGTAAATAGCGTTCATTCCAGATGACGACTTGGGCAATTTTGCCGTTGGCGTAGCGGCGCACGATGAACAGGAATATTTCCGCCGCGCAGCCGCACAGCAGGGCGTGGATTGCCAGATTTTCCGGGGCGCGGCGCGCCGCGCCTCTTTTTTGATGTTTCGGCATAGTGAAAACCTCCGCAGGAGTGATTTTTCCCGGCGCGTACGAATCCGCACACGTACTGTCAGGCAGTATAGCAGATTTTCTCCGGGTTTGCAAGCGGAAATGACGCCCCGTACCGTAAAGGGCTTGCAATTGACGCGGAAATCCTGTACAATACGGCTTGCGGGACGAACCGCCCCACGTCACACTGACCCCTCGCGGCAGTGATGGAAAGGAGTACAAACCATGAAAAGAACCCTTCTCGCGCTTTTTCTGGGCGCGGCTCTGTTCTGCGGCCTTCTGACAGGCTGTGGAAGCGGCGGAAACCCCTCCGCCCCCAATGAACAGGAAGCCGCCTCCCCCGCGCTCGCCGATGAACTGTACGTCGGCATTGCGCAAGACCTCGACAGTCTTGACCCCCACAAAATGGTGGCGGCAGGAACGAAAGAAATCATGTTCAACGTCTTTGAGGGACTTGTCAAGCCCGCGCCGTCGGGCGACCTGCTCCCCGCGCTCGCTGAGAACTGGACGATTTCCGAGGACAGACTTGCATACACATTCCATCTCCGTCCGGGCGTGAAGTTCCACAACGGCGCGATTGTCACGGCGCCGGACGTGGTGTACTCACTGGAACGGGTGTCGGGGGCGTCGGGCGCGGCGGATATTGTCGCGGTGGACGCGCTCTCGAATATCGCCGCCATGGAGACGCCCGACGAAATGACGGTCATTCTGCGGCTCGCGGAACCGTCGAACGAGTTTTTGTCGTACCTGACGGCGGCGGTCATCCCGGCGGACTACGACGAACAGGACATCGCGCCGGTTGGTACAGGCCCCTTCCGGTTTGTGTCGCGCACGGCGCAGGAATCCGTGGTACTGGAACGCTTCGACGACTACTGGGGCGGCGCGGCGGCACTCAAAACGGTCACTTGCCGCGTTATCGAGAACGCCGACAGTATTATGATGAGCTTGCAGAGCGGTGCCGTGGACTTGTTCGCGCATTTGACGATTACGCAGGCGCAACAACTCACCGGAGATTTCGCCATTGAACAGGGCGCGATGAATCTGGTACAGGCACTCTATCTCAACAACGCCGTGGAGCCGTTCAATGATGTGCGTGTCCGGCAGGCGCTTTGCTACGCCGTCGACAAAGAGTCGATAATCGACCTTGCCTTTGACGGTTTCGGTTTTCCGATTGGTTCCAGCATGTACCCGGCGTTCACGAAATATTTCGACAATGAACTCACAGACTATTACCCGCACGACACAAGCAAGGCCAAAGAACTCCTTGCCGCCGCCGGATACCCCGACGGATTCTCCATGACTATCACGGTACCCTCGAACTATCAGCCGCACCTCGACACGGCACAGGTACTCGTGGAGCAGTTAAAGGAAATCGGCGTCCGCGCCGAGATTCTCCCGGTGGAGTGGGAAACGTGGCTCAATGAAACCTATATCGGGCGGAACTTTGAGTCAACGGTCATCGGCGTGGACGCCTCGACGATGACGGCGCGGGCGCTGTTGGAGCGCTTCACGTCCACGGCGGGAAACAATTTCATCAACTACAATAATGAGGCCTACGACAATCTTTTCAAACAGGCGCAGTCCTGCACGAACGACGACGAACAGACAGAGGTCTACCGCGCCATGGAACGCAACCTCACCGAAAACGCCGCCAACGTCTACATTCAGGATATGGCGGACCTGTTAGCGGTGCGGCACGGCCTGACGGGCGTCCGCTTCTACCCGATTTACGTGCTTGACCTGTACGGGATTCACTGGGAGTCATGAAGTACGCGTTCAGGCGTCTTTCGGCGCTGTTGCTGACAATGTTGATTGTGTCACTCTGCACTTTCGCGGCGTTCTCCGGGATATCCGGGAGCGCGGCGGAGGCGCGTTTAGGCACACAGGCCACCCCCGAACGTGTCGCGGCGTTGCGGGAGGAACTCGGCCTCAACCGCCCCTTCGCCGTCCGCTACGCCGAATGGCTTTCGGGCTTCGCAACCGGAAATTTGGGCGATTCCCTGACGTACCGTCAGAATGTCGGCGAACTCTTGCGCGATAAAGTGCTTGTGTCGTTACTGCTAAGCGGCATGAGTTTCGCGCTGATTGTGCTGTGTTCGATTCCGCTGTCACTGCTTGTCGTACGCTGGGCGGGTACGTCGCTGGATGTCGCGCATACGCTGTGGAATCAGTTTTGCATGTCGGTTCCGCCGTTCTTCACGGGACTGTTGCTGTCGTGGGTGTTCGGCGTGGCGTTGCACTGGTTCACGCCGGGGGCGTTTCCGGGACTGTCCCGCACGGGGGAGGCGTTACATTTTCTGCTGTTCCCCGCCGTGGCGATTGCGATTCCGCGCATTGCCATGACTGTGCGCATGTTGCGCGGAACGCTCTTGCGCGAACTGAACCGGGATTACGTGCGCACGGCGATTTCACGCGGCAGTGACCGAAATTCCGTATTGCGGCGGCACGTCCTCAAGAACGCGCTCACGCCCGCCGTCGCGTTTCTGGCACAGATGATGGCGGAGATTGTCGCGGGCGTCATCGTGGTGGAACAGGTTTTCGGGATTCCGGGCTTGGGACGCATGCTTGTTGTGTCGATTTCAAACAGAGATTACCCGGTTGTACAGGCAATCGTCGTCATACTGGCCTTTTGGGTGGTGGCGTCGAATACGGCGGCGGACTTAATCAATGTCCGCATTGACCCGCGCCTCGCCCTTCGGGATGAATAGAGAAATGATGAAACGGAATTACTATCTTTGCGCCGGACTGGCTCTGACCGGCGTTTTGGCGGCGGTGACACTTGTCGGCTTCTTCTGGACGCCCTACGACAGCGCCGCCATGAGCGCGGACAAATTTCTCCCGCCGTGCGCCGCACACATCTTCGGAACTGACAATTTCGGGCGCGATATCTTCTCGCGTGTCATGGAGGGCGCGGGAACGTCGTTTATGATTGCGCTGTCCACGATTGTCATTGGGGCGTCGGGCGGAATCGTACTCGGCGCGGTGACTGGCTATTTCGGCGGCCTCGCCGACGAAATCCTGATACGTGTCGGCGACGCTTTGACAGCGTTCCCCAGTATCTTACTCGCGCTGGTCGTGATTAGCTTACTTGGCCCCGGCAAACCCGTCAATCTCGTGATATCGCTCGGACTGGTGTTTATCCCCGGTTTCGCCCGCGTGACACGTGCCGCGTACGCGGAGGCGCGGGAAATCAACTATGTAAAGAGTGTGCGCCTGATGGGCGCGTCCCACGCCCGGATAATGCTTGTCCACATCCTGCCGAATACCGCGCCCGTACTGCTCAGCGCCCTGACAATCGGCTTTAACAACGCCGTCTTGGCGGAGGCGTCCATGAGTTACCTTGGAATCGGCGTGACGCCGCCCGACGCGTCCTTGGGCTACATGCTCTCGGAGGCGCAAAGCGTATTCGGTCGCGCCCCGTGGTACGCGCTGTCGACGGGCGGCGTTATGATACTGTTTCTCTTCGGCGTGGGGCTTATCGGGGAGGGACTGCGCGTCCGGGAAGGAGAAATTTTATGAATGCTCCGCTGTTGACTATTGCGGATTTGCGCGTCCGGTTCCACAATCGTGACCATGACGCGGTGGCGGGGGTGTCGCTGTCCATCGGACAGGGGGAGATTGTCGGACTTGTGGGGGAATCCGGCTCCGGCAAGACCGTCACGGCGATGAGCGTCGCCGGACTGCTCCCCCGGAAACGTTGCGACTACTCCGGGACAATCCTGCTTGACGGCGTGGAACTGCTTCACGCTGACCGCCGTATTTTGCGCGGCATACAGGGACGGTCAATCGGCGTCGTGTTCCAAGACCCGCTAAGCTGTATGGACCCGTTAATGAAAGTCGGGGCGCAGGTCGAGGAGACGTTGTTATTGCACACGGACTTGTCGAAGGCGGAACGGCGTCAAATGGCGCTGGAAGCGTTAGCGGCGGTCGAACTCCCGAACCCGGAACGCGTTTATAACAGTTGGCCTCACGAGTTGTCGGGGGGCATGCGGCAACGGGCTTGTATCGCGGCGGCGGTGGTGATACGTCCGGCGCTGTTACTGTTGGACGAACCCACGACCGCGCTTGACGTGACAGTACAGGCGCAGATTCTGGAACTCTTAAAGAAACTCAATCGTGAAAGCGGAATCTCCATGTTGTTTATCTCGCACAATTTAGGCGTTGTGCGGAAACTCTGCACGCGGGCGGCGGTCATGCAAAACGGCGTGATTGTCGAGGAGGGCGACACGGAACGCGTATTCCGGCACCCGCGCCACGCCTACACGCGCCGCCTCATTGACGCAATCCCGACGCGGGACGGCAGAAGGGAGAGCGCATGAACACCGAACCCGTTTTGACACTCCGAAATGTCGTGGCGGGCTACCGGGAGGGCGGACTGTTCGGAAAGCGGACGTTTCACGAAGTCCTGCACGATGTGTCCTTTGACGTGTACCGGAATGAGATATTGGGGCTTGTGGGGGAATCGGGTACCGGCAAGTCGACACTCGCCCGCGTGATACTGGGTTTAGTCAAGCCCGAACGGGGCGAAGTCGTACAGCGTACCGAATGTCCACAGATGATTTTTCAAGACCCGTACAGTTCCCTGAATCCGGCGTACCCGATATCGTGGATACTCGAAGAGCCGTTGCGCCTCGACGGCGTACGGGACATTCCCGAACGGCGGCGGCTTGTACGCGAAATGCTCTCACGTGTCGGACTGCCCGACGAGTGTCTGAACGCGAAGCCGTCGGAGTTGTCGGGCGGACAGCGGCAACGGGTATGTATCGCGGCGGCCCTGTTACGGCGTCCGCGCTTCCTGATTGCCGACGAGCCGGTGTCCGCGCTGGATGTCACGATACAGGCGCAGATATTGGCGCTCCTGAAATCGTTACGGGCGGAACTCGGATTAAGTTTCTTGTTCATCTCGCACGACTTGAACGTAGTGTATCAACTCTGCGACCGGGTTCTTGTCATGCAACAAGGGCGCGTCGTCGAACAGGGTTCAGTGGCGGACGTGTTCACGCGTCCGCGCCACGCCTATACCCGCGAACTGTTAGCCGCCGCAGAATAATAAAAAGCCGGACAGGGAAACGTTTCCTTGTCCGGCTGAATATTTTTGACCTGTGCGGTTGATACACTTTTCCGCCCCACCCGATGGCGGGGGAGGTGTCGCGTAGCGGCGGAGGGGGAACCTAACGCCCATGCGGAGACAAGAGCGCGAATCAGGAACCTTTCACGAGAGAGGCGATTTCCGCCGCGAAATTTTCCTCTTTCTTCTCAATGCCCTCGCCCTTCTCGAAGCGGACAGCGTTCTTGAAGGTGATGGTACCGCCTAATTTCTTGGCGGCGTCGGCGAGATACGCGCCTACCGTGCCGTCGAACACGTCTTTCCGCACAAACTCCTGTTGCAACAGGCAGTTTTCGGCGTAGAACTTGTTCATTTTGCCCATGACGATTTTTTCCTTGACCTGTACGGGCTTTCCGGCCATTTTGGGGTCATTGTCCATTTGGGCAAGCATGATTTTCTTTTCCTCGGCGAGTACGGCGTCGGAGACCTGCGACTTGTCCCAGAAGCGCGGATTCAGCGCCGCGATTTGCATGGCGGCGTCCTTGCCGGCGGTCTGGATTTTGTCGGCGGGGAGGTCGGTTTCAAAGTTGACGAGTACGCCGATTTTGCCGCCCATGTGGACGTAGGACACCGACACGCCGCCCTCAAAGCGCGTAAAGCGCCGCACTTTGATATTTTCGCCGATAACCAGCACCATTTCCTGTTGCTGCTGCAACACAGTTTTGTCAGTGCCGTTATACTTGGCGTTCATGAGCGCGTCGAGGTCGGCGGGGTTCTCCTTGGCGACAGTCGCCGCCACGCCCTTGACAAAGTCGACGAACTTTTCATTCTTGCCGACAAAGTCCGTTTCGGCGTTGACTTCCACCACGACGCCCACGCCGTCAATGACCGCCGCGTAGGCCATGCCCTCGGCGGCGATACGTCCGGCCTTCTTGGCGGACGCCGCCATACCCTTTTCACGGAGCCATTCGACGGCCTTGTCCATGTCGCCGTCCGTGGCGGAAAGCGCCTTTTTGCAATCCATCATCCCCACGCCGGTCATTTCGCGCAGGGTCTTTACATCTGCCGCTGTGAATGCCATAATTGTTACTCCTTATCGTATTGTCACGCTTCCGCGCTCTCGACGGGTTCCGCCGCTTCCGATACCATTTCGGGGGCGGCTTCCTCGGTCTGTTCGCCCTGACGGCCTTCCAGCATGGCATTCGCCATAATGGAGGAAATCAGCTTAATGGCGCGGATTGCGTCGTCATTGCCGGGGATTACATAGTCAATTTCGTCGGGGTCACAGTTAGTGTCGGCGATAGCCACGACGGGGATATGGAGCTTGTGCGCCTCGGCAATGGCGTTGCGTTCCTTGCGGGTGTCGACGATGAACAGCGCACCGGGAAGCGTTTTCATGTCCTTGACGCCGCCCAGATACTTTTCGAGTTTGGCAATCTCGCCCAGATGTTTCATGACTTCCTTTTTCGGAAGCATGTCGAACGTGCCGTCCTCCTGCATGCGCTTTAACTGGTTGAGACGGTCGACACGCGTCCGCATCGTCTTAAAGTTGGTCATCATGCCGCCGAGCCAGCGGGCGTTGACGTAATACTGACCACAGCGGGCGGCCTCCTCGCGGATGGCGTCCTGAGCCTGCTTCTTGGTGCCGACAAACAACAGGGACTGTCCGCTTTCCGACAGCTCGCGGACAAAATTGTAGGCCTCTTCGAGCTTGCGGACGGTCTTTTGCAGGTCGACAATATAAATGCCGTTGCGCTCCGTGTAGATATAGGGAGCCATTTTAGGGTTCCAGCGGCGGGTCTGGTGTCCGAAATGGACGCCCGCTTCGAGCAGGGACTTCATGGAGACAATGCTGGAATTTGCCATGTGTGATTCCTCCTGAAATGATTTCGTTGTACCTCCGGCGGCCTCGTCCTGTCGGCTGACGGGGTTCGCACGAACCGGCAGTCCGCCGCCGTGTGGGATAACTTGTAAACTTTAACACGTCCGCCGGGTTCTGTCAAGCGTTTTTTTTCTACGGGTCGGCGCGTGTGTTGCGGACAGGTACTCTTGTCGCCATAAGGCGACAGAGGGGGCAAGCCTCCCGCCCGGTACATATCGCCGCAAGGCGACAGTATAAGGACTTGCAGAAAAACAAATGATTCAGCTTCCTACCTTGATTCCGCCTTATTGCGGGCGTTCAGAGGCTACCGAGCGCAAAGATTATTTATTTGCAAGTCCTAAAGCGCGGTTCAAGTATCGCGCACGGCGCGGACAATCTTTTCCCGTAACTGCCGCTTCCGGTCGTCGAACAGCAGTTCCCGGTTGTGCCGGAAATAGGCGTCACACCCGAAATTTTCCACGTACCAAGACAAATAAAACCCCGACGTGATTTCCGTCACAAATAATACCAATTCCTGCGCCTCCCCGACGGCCTCTTCCAAGAACCGGAAAGCGTTGTCGAACTGTTTCCCGGTCTCGTTGGCGAACTGTTCGCGGCGCGTGACTTCCTCCCCGAACCACGCCCGCACAGTGTCCATCACCGCGTCACGGTTCGGGAACGCGCCGCCCCGGATACGTGTCCGGTAATCGTCCAAAGCGCCGATTTCCCGTTGTAAGGCGTCCCGGTGTTCGGGGTCGAGGTGTCCGGCCTC
Organism: Oscillospiraceae bacterium; assembly: GCA_017445875.1. Taxonomy (GTDB): domain Bacteria; phylum Bacillota; class Clostridia; order Oscillospirales; family Oscillospiraceae; genus Oscillibacter. Next base: position 10,341 of record JAFSRZ010000005.1, read on the forward strand.
CCGCGCCTGACGCAATTTGTTGCGGCGGCGCTGTGACAACGCCTCCAAAATCGCGTCCGGCTCCTCTGCCGGGAGACGTTCCCGGAACTCCGTCAAGGCCGTGTGCAGTGCCAACGTGAAACCGTCCTGACGCCATACGGCTTTCGCGCTGTCCGTCAGCCGCGACAGCAACAGTCCCATGACGGACAGTTTCTCATCGAAAGGCGCGTCCCGCAGTTCGGAGACTGTCACGGGTTGCCAATGTCCCTGTAACACTTCCTCCACGCGGTAACTCTTGCGGTACTTGTTGTAGAGTTCCAGATAGTTGGCAAAGTCCCGCGCAATGCGGGGGAGTTGGATGTACTCGCCGATTGTATCGCGCCCGACTTTGACGCCGATTTTCTCGCAGACGGTCAGTAATTCGCTCAAATCCTCCCAGCCCCGCGCCGTGGCAAACTCGATACCGTCCACAGTGGTTTCGACGCCGTAGAAGTTCTCCCGGCGGATATCCAGATAAGACACGACAGCGCCGTGTAAGCCTTTCCGCGTCGCGTACTCCTTCCAGACGCCGAAATCCTCCCGGACATCAATTTTCCGTACGCGGTCGAGCGTCACAACGTCAAATTCCCGGACGGAACGGTTATATTCCGGCGGATTTCCCGCCGCCACAATCATCCAGCCGTCGGGCAGACGCTGATTTCCAAATGTCTTGCACTGTAGAAACTGTAACATCATGGGGGCAAGCGTTTCGGACACGCAGTTGATTTCGTCCAGAAACAGGATACCCTCCCGGATTCCGGTTTTCTCCATGAGGTCATGCACGGAAGCTAAAATTTCGCTCATCGTGTATTCCGTGACGGAATACTCGTCGCCGTCATAGACACGTTTCGAGATAAACGGCAGTCCCATAGCGCTTTGCCGGGTGTGGTGCGTGATGGTGTACGACACCAGCCCGACGCCCGATTCCGCCGCGATTTGCGCCATAATCTGTGTTTTGCCGATACCCGGCGGCCCCATTAACAATATCGGGCGTTGCCGTATGGACGGAATCAGGTAATTGCCCAGTTCGTCACGGGTCAGGTAAGCGCGTAAGGCGTCGGAAATCTCCTGTTTTGCCTGTTTAATGTTCATGAAAGTTCCTCATTGCGCCTTGGCCTGTTTAATGGAAAGGCTGATACGCTTCTTTTTCTCGTCCACGTCCAGCACGACAACCTGTACCACGTCGCCGACGCGGAGCGCCTCCGACGGGTGTTTCAGATAACGGTCGGCAATCTGCGAAATGTGTACAAGTCCGTCCTGATGTACGCCGATGTCGACGAACGCGCCGAAGTCGATGACGTTCCGCACGGTGCCGGACAGTTTCATACCCGGTTTCAGGTCGGAAATGTCCATGACATCCGTTCTCAAAATCGGTTTCGGCAGACTGTCGCGCACGTCGCGCCCCGGTTTCATCAACTCTCCGATAACGTCCGAGAGCGTGGGAACACCGACACCGGTTTCCCGTGCGGCCTTCTCCATGCCGTAGGCCTCGACTTTCTTCCGCAAGTCGCCCAGACGCCCCGCTTTCACGTCCTCATCCGTGTTGCCCATTAGCCGAAGCAGTTTCTCCGCCGCGTCGTACGATTCCGGGTGTACGGCGGTGTTGTCGAGTACGTTCTTACTCTCCGGGACACGCAGAAAGCCCGCGCACTGTTGATACGCTTTCGGCCCCAGTTTCGGGACTTTCAACAGTTGCGCCCGTTTCGTGAACGCGCCGTTCTCCTCGCGGTAGGCAACAATATTTTTCGCGGTCGCGGCGGTCAGGCCGGAAACACGCTTTAAGAGTGACGCCGAAGCGGTATTCAAGTCCACGCCAACGGCGTTGACACAATCTTCTACTACAGCGTCCAGCGCGGCTTCCAACTGTTTCGGCGGGCAGTCGTGTTGATACTGTCCGACACCGATTGCTTTTGGCTCGATTTTGACCAGTTCCGCTAACGGGTCTTGCAGGCGTCGCGCAATCGACACCGCCGAACGGAGATTTACATCGTATTGCGGGAACTCCTCCGCCGCCAACTTGCTTGCCGAGTACACCGACGCCCCCGCCTCCGATACCATCATGTAACTAAGTCCGGCGTCGGGATTGCGGCGTATCATCTCGACGGCCATTTGTTCGGTCTCACGGCTCGCGGTGCCGTTGCCGATTGCCAAGTGTTCGACGTGGTGCTTGCGTACCAGTGCCGACAGTTTCGTGATTGCCTCCTCTTTCTGACGCTCTCCGAATGTCGGATAGACTACGGCGGTGTCCAATACTTTCCCGGTGCCGTCCACGACCGCGACTTTGCACCCGTTTCTGTAACCGGGGTCAAGCCCCATCGTGACTTTCCCCTTGACGGGCGGCTGCATGAGCAACGGACGCAGATTCAACGCGAATTGCCCGATTGCGCCGTCATAGGCGGTATCCGACAGCCCCGAACGGGTTTCGCGTTCCACGGACGGGAAAATCAAACGGTCGTAGGCGTCGAGTGCCGCGCCCTTGACAAAGTCCGTGGACGGCGTACCCGGTACCGCCGACGCACGGTAGACTGTCTGCATGGCGGTGTCGTGGTTCATGTCGACGGTGACTTTCAGGAACTTTTCCTTTTCGCCGCGATTTAACGCTAAAATCTGATAGCCCTGTAAGCGGTTCAAGGGTTGCGTGAAATCGTAATACGTCCGGTATACGGAATCCTCGTCGGTGGCGGCCTCCGCGTGTACAGTCGCCGTACGGCTGACCAGTGAGCGGAGCGATTTCCGGAGTTCGGGGTCGTCGCTGATTTTCTCCGCGATAATGTCCGACGCGCCCGCTAAAGCGTCCTCAATGGTCTCCACGCCCTTTTCGGGGTCGATGTACGCCGCCGCCGCTTCTTCCGGCTTGGGGCCGTCGCGCTTCTGGGCAAACAGAATTTCCGACAACGGTTCCAGCCCCTTTTCTTTCGCCACGGTGGCGCGGGTACGGCGCTTCGGCTTGTAGGGGCGGTACAAGTCCTCCAACTCCGCCAGCGTTTTCGCGTCCGCGATTGCCGCCGACAGTTCGTCCGTGAGCTTGCCCTGTTCCTCAATGGCCTTGAGAATCGTTTCCCGGCGCTCTTGCAGGCCGCGCAGGTACGCCAGACGCGTTTCGAGTGTACGGAGCGCGGTATCGTCCATAGCGCCGTGCAACTCCTTCCGGTAGCGGGCTATAAACGGAATCGTGTTGCCCTCGTCCAGAAGCTGGATGACGTTTGTGATTTGCTGTTCATCCCGTCCGAGTTCGGCGGACAGGATAGAAACAATGGAATCCATGTTGATACTCTCCTTTAGTTTCGCGGGAGACTATCCCTCCCGATAGATTAGAGGTGTACGCCCGTTTCTTTGCCCACGTCATAAGAAACGCCGGCTTTAACCCCACTCACAAATAAGGCCTATATATTCTGTTGAAAAGAAATCTGCCTCATTAGGAAATATATTGTCTATGGTAATATCATTCCAGTAGTATGCTTGACTTCCATTGACATGAGGGTTTGGTTCCCTGTAAATTTGTAAATAGTGCTCTACCTCATAACCGTTATCAGGCATATATACATCCCAGTTGGTATAATCCCAGTTTTCGCCAGTTACCCACTCCCATTGACCCTCTACAAGTTCATCTGTGGCACCCAGCCAATATTGAAATTTGGTTTCGCCGCTGATAATACTTGCAATATGGTCTTGTTCCTCCTGAGACGTAATGACTGCTAAATAGCCTCCTAACGATTCACAGAACGCCTTTGCTTCTGTCCACGTCATAGACTTGTCATATACTTTGTATGCGTGACCGTTAAAGTAAACAGTGCCATCAGGAAGGGGTTGAGAATATAATGTGCTTGTGTATTTATCGCAAAGAGGCGCGGAAGTTTCCGAATCCAGCAGGAACGCCGAGACAATGTAAAAATCAGGCATTGTCCCGGAAAGACTGATGAGCGCCATTTTCCTGTTAGGCGTCACTTCTTTTGACCCGACAGCGGTCATTTGACTGGTCTGTTTATCGTAGACGGCGACAACCAGACAGGCCTTGTCGGCGCAGAAATACGTAACTTGCACCAATGAACCGTCCATGACAATCCCGCTGACGCCGTATCCGTCAGCGTCCGCCGCCGAGGATACCGGAATCAGTGTCAAGACAAGGCAGAAGCACAGTACAAAACTCCAACAGCGTTTCAGCATAATGAAAACCTCCAAAATTGCCCCCACCCGGCGCTGACGCGCCACCCTCCCACAAAGGGGGAGGGCAAGCGGACATTGTTCCGTGTAGAGAGCGGCTTGTGTGTTGCGGGACAGTTCCCTTGTCGCCCCCCTTTTGGGGGAGATGTCGCCGTAAGGCGACAGAGGGGGGAGGAACCGTCAGACGTTGTAGCACCCGCCGCCGATGAACTCCCGGACAATCGACGATTTCGGTACCACGTCGTCGGGTAGCGGCAGGAAATAGTTCATGAACTTCAACAGCCGTTTGGCCTCTACATACTCGTCACTGTCCCGCGGAATGGCGAACAGAAGCGGCTCCAAATACGCCTGTAACAGCGCGGTCTCGAAAATCAACGACGAGTTGAACACCACGTCGGCGCTGTCCTGATACGGGAAAATGTTGTTTTCCTCGCCGCGCCGGACACTCGGCCACATGCGGATAGTCGCCTGTGCGTTATGCCCACGGGTACGGGCGTCGCGCTCGATACGGCGTAACAAACGGGCGTCGGTACTGGGTATCCGGTTGTGGTCGTCGACGTTCAGAACTGTCAGACAGCTAATGTAGATTTTGAACTTGCTTTCGGGCGGGAGTGTGTACGACAGCGCGTCGTTCAGACAGTGAATGCCCTCAATCACCAAAATGTCTTGGGGTCCCAAAGTCAGATAGTCGCCGTTGTACTCCCGACAGCCTTTTTTGAAATTGTAACTGGGTATCTCGACAGTTTCCCCGGCTAACAGGCGCGTCATGTCCTGATTCAACTGCTCCACGTCCATCGCGCCGAGGCCTTCAAAGTCATAATTGCCGTTCTCGTCGCGGGGGGTCTTGTCGCGGTTGACAAAGTAATTGTCCGTGGCGACGGGGTGCGGATGTATGCCGCATGCCCGGAGCTGTGTACAAAGCCGGTGGGAAAACGTGGTCTTGCCCGACGACGACGGCCCCGCAATCATCACGAAACGCACGTCATGCCGCGCCGCTATGGTCTGGGCAATGTCGCCGATACGCTTTTCCATCAGCGCTTCATGCGTCAGAATGAGGCCTTCCGACTGTCCGCGTGCAATCAGGTCGTTGAGTTCGCCGACATTGCTGATACCGAGCGCGGCGGCGTGTGCGGTGTCGTCGCGGAGTGTCTGGAACACCTTCCGCGACGGGTTGAACGTCCCGACTTTCGACGGGTCTTTCATCGACGGCAGGTGCAGTAAAAATCCGTCCTCGTAGACTTCCAGCGAAAAGACCTTCACATATCCGGTACTGGGCAGCATGTAGCCGTAGAAGTAATCGGAGAAGCCGTCGAGCGTGTAAACGTTGACATGGGAGTCAATGCGATACCGGAACAGTCGCGCCTTGTCCTCGAAGCGCTGACTGTGGAACAGTTCTATAGCGTCGTCAGTGGGGAGGACTTTCTTTTCAATGGGCAAATCGGCGGCGGCGAGTTCCCGCATACGCGCCTCGACACGTTCCAGTAGCGCGGCGTCAAGATTAAAGTTGCCCGTGGCGCGGAGGAATAAGGCACTGCTCAGCGAAAACTCGACAATCACCCGGTCGACGTTCTCCGCGCCGGCGGTGTCGTAGAACGCTTTCAGGAGCAGGAACACGGCGGAGCGCTCATAGGACTGGATTCCGGGCTTGTCGCGGGCGGTAATCATAGTCAGGTGACAGTCGCGGTCGAGATGGCGGTAGAGTTCGCGTAGCTTGCCGTCGCGGTTGACAAGCAGGATGTCGTCGGGGTAACGGCTCTGCATGTCGCGGGCAATCTGTGCGTACGTGACCCCGGCGGGGTAGTCGTACGCGGTGCCGTCGATGGTGACAGTGTAACGCTTCATAGCGGCCTCCTTTCATGTACGGGGTGGCTTGCGGCTTTGCGACATTCTACCACATTTTTGAATGTCGCGCAACCGCTATTTGTGGAAATTGTCGCGGGGCGCGTGTCAAGTGTGCAAAAGCAGTCCCGCCAGTCTGTGACGACTGACGGGACTTGTGTTGCCGGATATGCGTCAAGCGTTCCGTGGGAACTTTACCGCGCCGCGCTTTCGCGCTTGCGCACGGGGAAATAGATTTCGGTTTCCCAGTCTTGGGGCTTGCAATTGTGCCACGCGCCGCGGGTGTAGATATCGCAGGGCGCGCCGTCCCACTGATAGCCGTTCTCGTCAATCCACGACACGAGCGCGGCGTAGGCCTCGTTCAGCGTGGAATAGCCGCCTTTGTGGACAGTCATGGCACACTGACACGCGTCCATGACCTTTTCGGCGCGGTCGCGCTCCCGCACGCTGACGAAAAGCTCAATGTCCGACGATTCATGGTGGAACTCCTCATCGTGGTACATCGCCCCGACAACGCCGCCGGGCGTCAGACCCTCCTTGGAAATACGCTCATAGAGGGTGCTGAAGTATTTGCCGAACTCGTCAACGCCCATGCGCTGGCGGCACGAGAACACCGCCATAGACGGGCGTTCCGTGAGTTTGATTTCGTATCCGTTGGGAATGTTCATTTTGTCATCCGTCCTTTCCAGACTGCCCAAATGCAACGTCAATTCCCGCAAAACCGCCTCTAATTCTGTCAGACGGTCTTTGAGTTTGTCGCGCTGTCGGCGCAGTTCCTGATAGAAAGCGTCGTGTCCGCAGGACAGGAGCGGTTGAATTTCCTCCAGCGAGAAACCGTAGCGTTTCAATTTCTGAATCAGCAACATTTTTTCGAGCTGGGCGCGGTCGTAGTAACGGTATCCCGTGAAGCGGTCGACTTCCAACGGTCGAAGGACACCGATTTTGTCGTAGTAGCGCAACGTCTTGACGCTGACTTGACAGATTTTTGAAAATTCGCCGATTTGGTACATTTGCCGCCTCCTGTCCTGATGTCCCCCGGGGTTGTTCACAGTATAAGCCCTGCCCCAAGGGGAGTGTCAAGAGGGATTTTTGGACTTTTTCACAAAAACCCGACCCAAAAAAGCGGTTGCGAACCCGCCCGGAAAATGATATACTGTGACAATCCCGCGAAGTGTGCGCGGCATAGGGGGAAACCGTCATGAAACAGAATCCATTATCCCGGCTCTTGGAACCTAATATGAGGCTGTACTTTCTCTTTCTTCTGCTGTTCTCGATACTGGCTCTCGCGGTCAGTCCGGCGTTGGCGGGGTTTGAACTGCTGGTATCCGGGATACTCTACTACTTCTTCCAGCGCGGGAACAGTCAGCGCCGCGCCCGCGTCCTGCAATACATTGACAGTCTGACAGGAAGCGTTGACACCGCCGGGAAGTCGTCCCTCATCAACTCCCCACTGCCGACAATGGTACTCCGCCCCGATACCGAGGAAATCATATGGAGCAACGAAAGTTTCCTGCAACTGACGGGCATTCGGGAAGGCCTCTTTGAGACGCTCATCCGCGACGCCGCGCCGGGGTTTCAGGTGCAATGGCTCTTGGAGGGCAAGCGCGAGGCCCCGGAACGCGTCGAACTCAACGGACGCCGCTTCCGGGTGTTCGGAAGCATGGTTCGGGGGCGCGGCAAGGGCGAACAGAATTTGATTGCTACCACGTACTGGATTGACACCACCGACGCCGACGCACTCCGCAAGATGTACGAAGACAACCGCCCCGTAGTGGCAATCATCGTGCTGGACAACTACGAGGATTTGTTGAAAGCCTGTCCGGAAGTCCAGCGGAGCGCCTTACTGGCACAGTTCGAGGAAAAATTAAACCGCTGGGCGTCGAGCGGACTGTTACTCCGCACGCAGAGAGACCGCTACTTGTACATTTTCGAGGAAGCGTGGTACGAACACCTCATAGAGGAGAAGTTTTCGATTCTGGACACCATACACGAAGTCAAGGCCGACAGTATCAGCGCCACACTGTCTATCGGGGTGGGCGTGGGCGCGGAGAACATCGCCGAACTCTACAAGACCGCGAATGTGTCGCTGGAAATGGCGCTCAGTCGCGGCGGAGACCAAGCGGTCGTCAGAAACAAAGTCGATTTCGACTTCTACGGCGGGCGTTCCAAGACCACCGAGAAGCGGACAAAAGTCAAATCCCGTGTCATGGCGACGGCGTTGAGTGAGATGATGTCGGACGCGAAAGAGGTCTATGTCATGGGGCATACCTACTCCGACATGGACGCGGTAGGCGCGGCGGCGGGTATCTGTTGCGCGGCGCGGAAGCGCGGGAAAGAACATCATGTGGTTATCAACGCCGACCAGACCACCGCACGGAGTTTAATTGACAAACTCCGCGTGTTGCCGGAATACGAGGGAGTGTTTCTTGACCCCGGCGAGGCCTTTTTGCGCATGCGTCCGGGTACGCTGTTAGTCGTCGTGGACACCAACCGCCCCGAAATGGTCGAAAGCCCCGACATTCTGGAATCCTGTAACCGTGTGGCGGTCATCGACCACCACCGTCGCGCCGCGACATACATTGAAAATCCGGCGTTCAGTTTCCATGAGCCTTACGCGTCGTCGGCGTCGGAACTCGTCACGGAGTTGTTACAGTACATGGTCAACGCGGACGACCTTCTAAAAGAGGAGGCCGAGGCGCTTCTTGCCGGAATCGTACTCGACACGAAACATTTCGCACAGCGTACGGGAGGGCGTACCTTTGAGGCGGCGGCGTTTTTACGGCGTTCGGGAGCCGATACCGAGGACGTACAGAAACTTTTCCAGAGTGACTTACAGGCCATGGTCGCCCGCTATGGAATCATCCGGCAGGCGGAACTTTACAGGGGCAATATGGCAATCGCGGCCGTGAACGAGGACGGTATTGACCGCGTGACCGCTTCCATGGCCGCCGACGAACTCCTGACGCTAAAGGGTGTACAGGCCTCTTTCGTGGTGTACCACATCGGGGACACGGTACTGCTTTCGGCGCGTTCCATGGGGGAAGTCAACGTGCAAATGGTACTGGAACCGTTAGGCGGCGGCGGAAATTCGACCGTTGCGGGGTGCCGGATTCCTAATGTCACCGTGGACGATACCCGAAAGCGCCTGATTGCTTCCATTGACGCCTATTTCGAGAAATGAGGGGGTTGTTGTGAAAAAACAAAAGTTTCTCTTGCCTTTTTTCATGCTGTTTCTGCTGACGCTTCTTACTTTTCCCGTGTGCGCGGAGGACAACGCCGTACTGTTCGCCGAGACCGTGAACCGCGGCACTTGCGGGAGTGGTATGTCGTGGCGGCTGGACGTGGACGGCGTCATGACCATCAGCGGCAACGGCATGATGACCGACTATCCCAGCGCGAACACCGTGCCGTGGAGGAAGTACCGCCTCGACATCTGGAAAGTCAACATTGAATACGGCGTGACCCATGTCGGCAATTACGCCTTCAGCGACTGCGCCGCCATGACCGCGTTGACCATCCCGGAGAGCGTAGACACCATCGGGGATTCCGCCTTTGCCAACTGTGAACAACTGTCGGATATCGTCATTACGAGCGGCGTACGGGAAATCGGCAACCGTGCCTTCACGGGCTGTGCCGCCATTACGGGACTGACCTTGCCCCAAAGCGTTATCTCATTAGGACAGGCGGCCTTTTCGTACTGTACCGGGCTGACGGAATTTCACATCACGGGCAGTCTCGACGAAACCCGTCCATCCTTATTCGCAAACTGTACGGCGCTGGAAACAGTCACGCTCCCCGACACTGTACGCACTATCGGACAATGGACATTTTCGGGCTGTTCGGCGCTGTCGGAGTTCACCATTCCCGAACGCGTGTCGACAATCGCCCCGTATGCCTTCAAAGACTGTGCCTCGCTACAGTCCGTCGCGCTGACAAGCCGCATGACCGAACTTGACAGCGGCACCTTTTACAACTGTAGCGCACTGCAAAGCGTCACGATTCCGGACAGCGTACATGTTATCAAGCAAGCGGCGTTCGGGGGCTGTTACGCCCTGCGGGATGTATACTACACCGGCACCGCGTCGCAATGGGAGGCCGTCAGCAAGAACGACTTCGCCGACATGATTGAACGCCGCTTCATTGATGTGCATTACGGACAGGCCGAGCCGGTTTCCACGGCGACCATTGAGAGTATCACAGTCGGCAACGGACGCGTGACCGTACATGTCGCGGGCAGTCCGGACGAGGGAAGCACGCTTTTTATCGCGGCTTACGACGCCGACGGGCGGTTTCTGGGCGTGGACAGTCACCCCATCAACGACCCCAACGCCTATACGGTATTCGCCAAGGAGGCGCATACCTTGACGGTGTTTCTGCTGGATTCGCGGCGGCGTCCGGCGGCGTCGGCGGTGTCGAAAGCGGTACCCACGGAAACATGAACCATTCCGGGAAATTTTTATCAATAAGGAGAAACCAACCATGAAAGTCATTTTACAACAGGACGTGCGCGGCAAGGGCAAAAAGGGACAAATGGTCGAAGTCGCCGAGGGCTACGCCCGGAACTATCTGCTCCCGCGCAAACTGGCGCTTCCCGCGACAACCGACACCATCAACACCATGAAAATGCGGGAAAAGGCGCAAAAGGCCGAGGAAGCCCGCCTCAAAGCCGAAGCGGAAGCCACCGTCGAGAAACTCAAGGGCTGTCAGGTACGCATGACGGCGCGGGCGGGCAGTAACGGCAAACTGTTCGGGTCCATCACAACGCAGGAGATTTCCGACGCGCTGAAAGAGCAGTACGGCGTGGAGATTCCGCGTCAGAAGCTGGTTTTGGAGAACCCCATTAAGGCCTTTGGCAATTACGAAGTCAAGGCGAAACTGGGCTTTGAAATCAGCGGAACCGTGTATGTAGCGGTGTACGAGCAGAAATGACGCGTTCCGGGGGTGATGAACCATAGCAAATGAAGATTTGCTTCTCCGGCAGGCGCCGCACTCCGTCGAGGCCGAACAGGCCGTGTTAGGTTCCATGCTGATTGACCCCGACTGTGTAAAGCTGGTCATGGAAAAGCTCCGCCCGGCGGACTTCTATTTGAAGCAGAACCGGGAGATTTTCGAGAGCATTTACACCATGTTCTCGTACTCCCGCCCCATCGACATTGTGACGGTCGCGGACGAAATGCGGCGCGGCGGCACCTATGACGGGACTGTGACAGGTTCCTATCTGGCGCAGCTCATGGAGATTACGCCCACGAGCGCGAATGTCATGGAGTACGCCGGGATTGTCGCGGACAAGGCGTTGTTGCGCGCCGTGGCGGAGGCGGCGTCGGAAATCACGACGTTGGTACAGGAGGGTACCGGCGACGCCCACGCCATTTTGGAGGCCGCCGAACAGAGAATTTACGCCATCCGTAAGGGGCAGAACGTAAAGGGGTTAGTCCTGCTGAAACAGGTTCTCCCCGACGTGCTTGACCGCCTGTACGAAATGGCGGAGGCGGAAAGTCATCTGCCGGGACTGTCCACGGGCTTTTCGGCGATTGACCGCAAAATCACGGGGCTGAACCGTTCCGACCTGATACTGTTAGCGGCGCGTCCGGGCATGGGGAAAACGTCCATGGCGTTGAATCTGGCCTTGAACGTGGCGCGGAGCGGTGAAAAAAAAGTGGCGATTTTTTCTCTGGAAATGTCGCGGGAACAACTGGCGAGCCGTATTTTGTCGGCGGAAGCTCTGGTCGATAACTATCACCTCAAAACCGGGGAACTGGACGAGGACGAGTGGGAGAAAATCGCGGAAGCCACGGTCACGCTCAGTCAGATGAAAATTTTTCTGGACGACGACCCGCTTTTGACTGTCGCCGACATGAACGCGAAATGTCGCCGGCTTGATAATCTGGGACTGGTTGTGATAGACTATCTGCAATTGATGAGTTCGAGCGGGAACCGTTCGCGGGGCAACGAGAACCGTCAACAGGTTGTGTCGGACATGTCGCGGATGTTGAAAATTATGGCGAAGGATTTGAATGTACCGATTGTCTGTCTCAGTCAGTTAAGCCGCGCCAACGAGAAGCGCGATGACAAACGCCCGCAATTATCCGACTTGCGCGAATCGGGCGCTATCGAACAGGACGCCGATATCGTGATGTTCCTGTACCGTGACGACTACTACAACGAGGATTCCGAAAAGCACAACATCGCGGAGTGTATTGTAGCGAAGAACCGTCACGGCGAGACAGGCACGGTCGAATTGAAGTGGACGCCGCAATATACGATGTTCGCCACGTTAGACCGCCGCGAGGACGAGTGACGGGAGGCGTTGTCATATGCGTGACATTTCCGAATGGCTGCCTGACGCCGGGGAAAGTGTACTGTGCGGCGTGTCGGGCGGCGTGGACTCTATGGTACTGCTGGACTTGTTGCGGGACTGGTGCGCCGCACACGGCGGAAGCGTCACCGCCGCGCATTATAACCATCATTTACGCCCCACGGCCTACCGTGACGAGTGCTTTGTGCGCGACTGGTGTGCCGGACACGCGATAGCGTTTGTCAGCGGCGGCGGGGATGTTCAGGCGTACGCCGTGCGGGAGGGACTGTCCGTAGAGGAGGCCGCCCGGAAACTGCGTTACGATTTCCTGCGGCGTGAGGCCGGAACGCGTCGTATTTACGTCGCGCACCACGCCGGGGACAACGCCGAGACTATTTTATGGAACCTGATTCGCGGAACAGGTTTGCGTGGACTGTCTGGAATGTCGCACGAACAGGGCGGGATTGTCCGGCCATTGCTGGACGTGCCGCGCTCCGAAATTGAGGCGTACGCCGCTGAACACAGGATACCGCATGTCGAGGATGAGACGAACGCCGACCCGGACGCGGCGTCAAGAAATCTGTTGCGGCTGGAGGTCATGCCGCTGTTGCGACGCCTGAACCCGCGAGCCGAGGAACATGTATGCGCGGCGGGCGGACACGCCGCACTGCTTCAGGCGTCGATGGAGGCGCAAGCGCGGCGGCACATGGTACGCGCCGAGACACGTACCGGTTTCGCGGCAATGCCCGTCCGGGACTTGTCGGACGCGCCGCCGGAACTGCGTCCGCTGATTCTGCTGGACTTGTTCGAGCGTACGGGCGCGGGGCGGAAAGATGTCGGGGCGGCACATCTCCGGGCGGCGCTGAATCTGCTGGACAACGCCCCCGGCAAACGTGTCGACCTGCCGCACGGTGTCACGGCGTCGGTACGCGACGGCTGGCTGTTGCTGGAAACGCGTCCGGTTGCGTCCGGGGAACGGACGTTGATACCAAATGTCCCGCTCCGCTGGGGCGACTACGAGTTGACATTAGAAGAAAATGTTCCCCTTGAAGAGGGCATTGATGTTGAGATAAGCGGAAACTCTATCCAAAATTGCCCCACCCGGCGCGATGCGCCACCCTCCCCGCACGCGGGGAGGGCTTCGCGGGACTGCCGACAAGGAAAACGCGACGATTTCACAGGAAATGTCGGGCTTTCCGCCTCCCCCGCACAGCGGGGGAGGTGCCGCGTAGCGGCGGAGGGGGGAACTTCTGAACATAGCTTGACGCCTATGCCTGAAAAGGGAGAGACAACCGGACTGTTTCTCCGTGCGGGAAACGATACGGTTACTGTGCGTCCGTGTCCGGCCGGGGAACGCTTGACGTTACCGGGAAGCAACGGAAGTCGTACGCTGAAACGTCTCTGCGCTGACCGCCGAATCTCTCTGCGCGAACGCGACACGCTCCCGGCGTTCTATGTCGCCGGACGCCTTGCCGCCGTGTGGCGTATCGGCACGGACGCGGCTTTCGTACCCGATACCCCCGCATGCCGTTTTATCCGCGTAAAATATCCAGTTTGTGGGAAATGACGGAAAATTTCTGAAAGTGAGGCCATGATTTATGAAAAATGAGTTGACAAATGACATTTTAAGGGTACTATATACAGAGGAACAAATCCGGGAACGCGTCCGGGAACTCGGCGGGGAACTCTCCGAACGCTTCGCCGGGACACGGCCTCTGTTTGTCGGTATCCTGAAAGGCTCCCTGCTGTTCCTTGCCGACCTCATCCGCGCCTGTCCGCTCCGCTGTGACTTGGAAATGATGGCGGTCAGTTCCTACGCCAACGCTACGAAATCCTCCGGGCGCGTCCGTATCAATCACGACCTGCAAGAGGACATTCACGGGCGGGACTTGATTATCGTGGAAGATATCCTCGATTCCGGCAACACACTCGCGTTTCTGCAAGAGTACCTCAAGGCCAAGGGCGCGGCGTCCATTACCATTGTCACACTGCTGGACAAGCCGTCGGGGCGACAGAAGGCCGTGACCGCGGACTATGTCGGCTTCACGGTGCCGGACGCCTTTGTCGTGGGCTACGGTCTCGACTACGCCCAGCTCTACCGCAATCTGCCCTACATCGGAATCCTGAAACCGGAGGTATACGAATCCTGATACGTTCAATCACAAAGGGGGGGTTTTTTTGACACGACGAGGCAGTAATTTCAGCGTGCTGTTGGCGGCACTGCTCGCCACTCTGCTGTTGAGTTGGGTCTGGCAGTTGAACAACACCCAGCCGGAAATTGAGTATTCCCGCGTCCGTCAACTGTTCATGCAGGAGAAAGTGGTGTCCTTTGTCGTGGAGGACAACACGTTGACGCTCAATCTGCGCGAGGAACTCAACGGTAGTAAAGTCGTGCATTACGACCTCTACGACTTCCAGCTTTTCTACAACGACCTCAACCCGCTCGTGGAAGAGCAGTACGCCAGCGGCATTATACAGAGTTACAACTATCATCAGGACCACTCCACGGACTGGATACAGTTAGTCGCGCCGTGGGTGCTTGCCGCGCTGATGATTGGCGTCATGTGGTACATGATGTCGGGGCGCGGACAGATGATGGGCGGCGGCGTCGACAGAATGACGCGCTTCGGCATGGCGCGTACGCGTACGCTGTCCGAGAATGACAAGCGGATTACATTTGAGGATGTCGCCGGAGCCGACGAGGAGAAAGAGGAACTTTCGGAAATCGTGGACTTCCTGAAAGACCCCGAAAAGTATGTGCAAATCGGGGCGCGTATCCCGAAAGGCGTACTTCTTGTGGGGCCGCCGGGTACCGGGAAAACACTGCTTGCCAAAGCCGTTGCCGGGGAAGCGCAAGTCGGATTCTTGTCGATTTCGGGTTCCGACTTCGTGGAACTCTATGTGGGCGTGGGCGCGAGCCGCGTTCGAGACCTCTTTGAGCAGGCAAAGCGTACGTCACCGGCTATCGTGTTCATCGACGAAATTGACGCCGTAGGGCGTCAGCGCGGGGCGGGTCTCGGCGGAGGCCACGACGAACGCGAACAAACCTTGAATCAGCTACTGGTGGAAATGGACGGCTTTTCCTCCAATGAAGGCGTTGTCGTCTTAGCCGCCACGAACCGCGCCGACGTTCTCGACCCCGCCTTACTCCGTCCCGGACGCTTTGACCGTCAGATTTACGTCGGACTGCCCGATATCCGGGGGCGGGAGGAAATTTTACAGGTACATTCCAAGGGAAAGCCGCTCGCGGAAGATGTGGACTTGCACAAACTCGCGCAGGGTACCGCCGGATTTACCGGCGCGGATTTGGAAAACTTAGTCAACGAGGGCGCGTTACTCGCCGCCCGGAAAAATCGCCCGTTCATCTCCATGGACGACTTGAAGGCCGCCGAAATCAAGGTCATCGCGGGGCCGGAGAAGCGAAGCCGCGTCATTCCACAGCACGAACGGGAGTTGACCGCGTGGCACGAGGCCGGACACGCCGTGGTCATGTACAGTCTGCCCGGACAAGACCCCGTCAGCCAGATTTCGATTGTGCCGCGTGGCACGGCGGGCGGCATGACAATTTCCCTCCCCGAAGAAGACCGCTCGTTTTTGTCGCGGCGCTACATGGAGGACAAAATTGTGTCGTTGCTGGGCGGACGCGTCGCCGAACAACTCTGTATCGGCGACATCTCCACGGGTGCCAGTAACGACTTGCAACGCGCCACCGATATCGCCCGTAAAATGGTCGCTTCCTACGGCATGAGTGACCGTCTGGGCGCGGTCGCGTTCGACACCGGACACGATGAGGTCTTTATCGGGCGCAGTATCGCGCAGGGGCGCGTGTACTCGGAATCGGTCGCGGCGGAGATTGACCAAGAAATCAAGGCCGTGTTGTCGAACGCGTACACCCGTTGCGAGGACATTTTGAAGGAACACCGGACACAGTTAGACGCCGTGGCGCGGTATCTGCTCGAACACGAGACCATGGAGCGGGACGCGTTTGTCGATGTGATGAACGGCGTTGAGAACCCGCCGCCGCCGCTTCCGAAGTCGGCCGCCGAATCGAAGGCGAAAGCCGTTGAGAGCGCGGAAACAGTGTCCGACAGCGCCGCCAAGAAGGACGGACGCGCCACAACGCCGGTACTGTCACGGATTTTGAACCGGAACGCGAAGCGCTCCGGGAAGCCGGACAATGCCGCGCCCCCTCCCCGGCAGAAATCCGGCGACACGCCGCGACAGAAGCCCGGCAACGATTCGCAACAAAAGCCGGATAACAGTCCGCGACAGAACCCCGCCAGCAGTCCCCAACAAAAATCCGGCGGCAGTCCGCAACAAAAAAACAGTAGCAGTCCGCGACAGACCCCCGGCAACACGGTCACGCTTGACAAGGACGCCCCCCGCAAGCCGTCCCGTGATACGCAGTCGAACAACGTCCCCCGTGATACACAGCCGAAAAAGCCCAAACGCGACGCCGAACCCGATAAACCGAAACATGACGCCGAACCGGAGAAAGTCAAGCACGATACGGAATCAGACAAGCCGAAACGCGATACCGAACTCAAAAAGCCGAAACGCAACCCGGAACCGGTCAAAGACGAACAATCCCCCGAACCGGAAACGAGTACGAAAAAGTAATGACGCAGCCGTCCCACTCATCGGAATGGGACGGCTTTTTATTAGTGTAAATCGAGTTCCTCCGGGAACAGAAAATAGGTGAATGTCCCGCTTCCAAGAAGTGTTTCGCGCTGGTCGGTGATTTTGACCTCAAAGACAGCGGTTGTCTTGCCGTGGTGCAGTTCAGTCGCCACGGCGGTGAGGATGTCGCCCGGTACCGCCGCGTGATAATAGTGATACGACCCGTCCAGCGTCACAACCTTGTGTCCGTACGTATGCGCCGCCGAGCCACACGTACTGTCCGCCAGCGTGAAATATACGCCGCCTTGCGCGTAACCCAGCGGGTTTGTGTCGTCGACTTCCACGGTTTTCCGCGCCAGCGCGTAGCCCTCGCGCAGTTCCTCCAGCACAATGCCAATGCGCGTGCTGAAACGGTTGTAGTGGTTGCGATAGTCAATCAGTTTCTGAAAGTCCATATATTGTCCTCCTGACGCTTGTTTTCAGACCAGTTTTTCAAAATAGAAGTACAGTTCGTCCTCGCCGACGCGCCGCATGCAGGACGACAACATCTTATAGGACGCGCTGTTTTCCTTGAAACATTTCGCAAGTACCCGGCTCAAATGCACCTGATACAGTCCCCACTCCGCAACAGCGGCGAAGGCCTCCGTACCGTACCCATGCCCGGCGTATTCCGCGCTGACGCGGCACCCTAATTCGGCACTCCCGCGACAGTCGAAGTTGTACAGCACCGCCTCCCCGATAAATACCCCGTCCAGACGGACGGCGAAGTTTACCGCCAAACGCCGCGCAAAGTCCCGCGCCGCCACATCGTAGAAACTGCGCGGCGTGATGGGGTCTTTCAGTCCGGCAATGTCGTCGTAGCCCCACCAGCGGTTCCGGCTTTCGTCCAAAACAAGGTTGTTGTACGCCGGAATATCGTCCTCGGTTATCGCGGAGAGCGTCAGACGCGCCGTTTTGAGTTCGGGAATTGCGTCGACATGCCGCAAGAGTTCATTTTGCGGCTCAAAGCAGTATTTGGGCGCGAGACGTACCGGGGCGTATTGCAGTTTCGACGTACGAAGCCCCCTGTCTGCGGTGTCGTCCTCCCGGTTGATAATCCGGCACCCCTCCCCGAAGGCCTCCGCAAAGGCCTGTACCAGTGCCGGATATACGCCCGTGTACGAGTAAAGCGCCTTTTCGACGTGGATAATGAGTGTGCCGCCGCACTTCTCCGCCAGCGCCAGCGCAATCAGTTTGTCACCGTCGAAGTAGCCGCCCGACAGAAACCACGGTTTGTCAACAAGTTTCAACATCCGTTTGGCGTACGTCAACTCCTTGACGGCCTTTTCGTTGTCGCCCTTGGGGAACTCCGCCTCGAAATCGTGCCAAAACTGTTCGATTGCCGGGAAATCGTCCCGCCCCAGCGCACGGAATACCGCTTCCGGACACATCGCCCGGAATTTCTTGATATGATTCCGCTGTCCGGAGTAGCGCCGCCCGCTGAATAACTGCAAGTCGCGGGGGTCGTAAATGTAATCCTGCCACGTGCGAATGTTGCTGACTTTCGCGTAGGGGTAGCGCGACAGCAGTCGCGCCGCCTTGCTTTCGGGTACCACCGTAATCCGGGGCTGTACGCCGCTCGACAAGCACTCCTGTTCGATAGCGCACAACGCGGCGTCCTCGTCGCCGCCGGGAAGCGCTACCGGGTAGTCGAACACCCACCGCCCGTCGTCCTCGTTGCGGATGACCAGACACCCCGCCACTTCCGCCCAGTGCGGTTTGAGTTTGTCGCGCCACATGAGTTTCGTACCTAGCGAATACTCGCACAATTCATAATCACACGCCGCGTAATACCGCCGCAGTCGCGCCCCGTCCCGCTTGGTCACTGGCTTGAATAGTATCATACAGTATCGGCCTCCTCCTTGTCACGCCCCCATGATACCCAATTTTTCCCGGAATTGCAAGGCCTTTTCCATGTACTATACATTTCTATACTAAAACGGACGCGTGTCGAAATTTTCAAATTTCTGTTGCGCCGTGCGGAAAAACGTGGTATAGTAGGGCAACGGCGAAGGAGGTGGACAGCGTGGAACGGCGGGATATCTTTATCAGCTACACGAAGAAGGACACGGAACAGGCGGTATGGATTGCCAAGGTTTTGGAGTCACGCAGATATACTGTCTGTATGCAACAATCAGACATCAATCCGGGTCAGAGCTTTCTTGGGAAAATGAACGATTTTCTGAAGAATAGCGACTATTTTATCGCGGTCTGGTCGGAGGCCTATTCCCAATCCCCATACTGCATAACGGAAATGGAAGCGGCCTTTCATGAGTTCCTCAAAAAGCGAATCAAGGGCTTTCTACCGATTCGTATTGAAAATTATCAGTTGGAACCGCTCTATTCCGCAATAGTCCATATAGATTTATTTGGAATGAGCAAAACCGAGGCAAAAAGGGCTTTGATAAAAGGCGTGTATTCCATGGCTCCGCCGAACCCGTCTCCGTCTGCCCAACCAACACCGCCTCCGTCGAACCCGACAACACCGCCCCCGCCTGACCCGCCAGCACCGCCTCCGCCGAAACCTCATCCTATTTGGAAATTCTTAGCACAGTTCGTCCGTATACTGACAATCATGCTTTTTTGTGTAGACGCGGTTATCTGGCATATGCTGATTCTCCGTCCACCGCCCCAAAATGATACGGAAACCGTGACAATAGCTGTGCCGGAAGAGCATAGTACCGAAACGCGTGAACTGTCCGACACGGAACTTTGGCGAATGGGACTTAGATACAGTGAGGCAGAGAACTATACCAAAGCGCGGGAATATTACGAACAGGCGGCGCGGAAAGGTAACACAATGGCGCTGTATCTCTTAGGCCAACTTTATTATGAGGGGGCTGGCGTAGATGTCGACTATACCAAAGCGCGCGAATACTACGAACCGGCGGCGGAGCAAGGCAATAAATATGCGCTGTATCGTTTGGCTATGCTTTACGAATATGGTCAAGGTGTGCCGATGAACTATCCCAAGGCGATAGAATACTATCAGCAAGCCGCCGACCAAGGTTACGCAGACGCCGCCGCACGGGCAAAAGCGCTCCGCGCAAAACTCAACGAGTGATTACCGCAAAATATATACTCCCGCGAGTACCAGCGCGACGCCGACAACGCCCGTGACGCCGATTGCCTCGTGAAACACCAGTACGCCCGTCAGCGACGCTACCACGGGTTCCAGACTTGCCATAATGGACGCGTGACCCGGTTCGACCCGCGCAAGTCCGGCGGTGTAGAGCAGGTACGGCAGAACCGTCGAAAACACGACCAGTCCGACAGCCGCGCCGAGTGTCGGCAACGACTGTAACGGCGTCATGTGCGCCGGACGCAAAAACACCAGTGACGCGCTCCCGGCAAACAGGAACGTCCACACGGTGACAGTCAGCGCCGACGCCGACGCGAGCGCGTAGCGTCCAAAGATACTGTAGAGCGCGTAGAAGAACCCCGCGCCCAGTCCGTACAGGACGCCCGCCGGAGTTACCGTCAGGCCGCGCTCGAACAGGCCGCAGACCAGCGCACAACCGCAGAGTGTCAGCGCCAGCGCAAGCAGTTTCGGACGCGTGACGGGTTCCCGCCACAGCAACGCCGAGAGCGTCACGACAAACGACGGCGCTGTGTACAGCAGTACAGACGCCACAGACAGCGAACATATCTTTTGACATGAGAAGTAGCAGACCGTGAACAGTACCACACTCACGACGCCCGTACCGAAGAAGTACGGCAGGCAGGCGCGTTCCACCCGGAACACAGAACGGTCACGAATCAGAAACACCAGTGACAGTAACACCATGCCGCCGAAATTGCGTATTACCACGATGTCCGTTGGCGACAGTCCCGCCGCTAACAGTCGGCGGTTCCACAGTCCGATAACGCCCCACAACGCCGCGCCCGTCAGTATTGACAGCGCGGCGCGTTTGTCGGTTGTTGTCATGTTTGACCTCTCAATTCAATGATTCTGTCACGCAGTGCGGCGGCGTACTCGAACTCTAACATTTTACTTGCCTCGCGCATTGCCTTTTCAAGTTTCCTGATTTCGGCGTCCCGTTCGGCGTCGGACAGCTTCCGCGCCTTGACGGGTTCGCCCGCCGCCGCCTTTGCGATACTCAGTGTCTCGCGCACGTCCTTGACAATCGTTTTCGGCTCAATGCCGTGGGCTTTGTTGTAGGCGTCCTGTAACCCGCGCCGCCGCGCCGTTTCGTCGATGGCTCCCCGCATTGCGTTCGTGACCTCATCGGCGTACAGGATTACAAGGCCGTTGGCGTTACGGGCGGCGCGTCCCATGGTCTGTATCAGCGACGTTTCCGAACGCAAAAAGCCCTCTTTGTCGGCGTCCAGCACCGCCACGAGACTGACTTCCGGCAAGTCCAAGCCCTCCCGTAACAGGTTGATTCCTACCAGTACGTCAAACTCTCCGAGCCGCAAATCCCGGATAATCTCCATACGCTCCATGGTCTTGACATCCGCGTGCAGATAGCGCACCTTGACCCCGGACGCGTGCAGATATTCCGTGAGATTTTCGGCCATTTTTTTAGTCAGCGTCGTGACAAGGACGCGTTCATTTCGTCCGGCGCGGATTTTGATTTCGGACAGCAAATCGTCAATCTGTCCCTTGACGGGACGCACTTCGACACACGGGTCAAGTAACCCTGTCGGGCGTATGACTTGTTCTACGACATTGTCGGCCTGTTCGCGCTCGTACTCTCCCGGCGTCGCCGACACATACACGGCCTGTCCGATATGCGCCTCAAATTCGCTGAACATCAACGGCCTGTTGTCGTACGCGCACGGCAGACGGAAACCGTAATCGACCAGTGTACTTTTCCGGGCGCGGTCGCCGTTGTACATGGCGCGTACTTGCGGAATCGTGACGTGACTTTCGTCCACGAACAGTAAAAAGTCGTCCGGAAAGAAGTCAAGAAGCGTCATGGGCGCGGAACCTTTCGGACGGTTCGAGATAATCCGCGAATAGTTCTCAATGCCCGAACAGTAGCCAATTTCGGATATCATCTCCATATCGTATTCCGTGCGTTGCCGGATACGCTGTGCCTCCACAAGTTGATTGTTGTCGGTGAACTGCTTCACGCGTTCCTCTAATTCCTCCCGGATTTGGAGAAGGGCGCGTTCCATTTTGGGCTTTGTGGTGACAAAGTGGCTCGCCGGATAAATCGCCACGTGTTCAAAACGCTGATTGACGGTGCCTGTCACGGGGTGAAATTCACTGATACGCTCGATTTCGTCGCCGAAGAACTCAACCCGGATTGCGCGGTCACGGTAATAGGCCGGGTAAATTTCCACGGTGTCGCCGCGCACGCGGAAACGGTTCCGGTCAAAGGCAACGTCGTTGCGCTCGTAACGGTTTTCGACGAGACGCCGTAACAGTTCGTCGCGGCGGAACTCCGCCCCGACACGTAACGAGATTACGAGACTTGCGAAGTCCTCCGGCTCTCCGAGGCCGTAGATACACGACACAGACGAGACTACTATCACGTCCCGGCGTTCGAGTAAGGCACAGGTTGCCGACAGACGCAAGCGGTCAATTTCGTCATTGGTCGCGGCGTCTTTTGCAATATAGGTGTCTGTGTGCGGAATGTACGCTTCCGGCTGATAATAGTCGTAGTAGCTGACGAAGTATTCCACGGCGTTATGCGGAAAAAATTCCTTAAATTCGGCGCAGAGTTGCGCGGCAAGCGTCTTGTTATGCGCTAAAACGAGTGTCGGACGCTGTACGCGCTGAATGACATTCGCCATCGTGAACGTTTTCCCAGAACCCGTGACGCCTAACAGAATCTGATTCCGCAGACCGTTTTCGATACCCTGTACCAACGCGTCGACGGCTTCCGGCTGGTCGCCGGAAAGTTTGTAGTCTGAAACCAGTTCAAAACGGGGCATACTCGATTATCACTCCATTCTTTCTTGAACTTGTCCCGGAAACAGTCTCCGACAGCGACACAAAGTCGTCGTCGGACACAACCATATAATCACGGAACGTTACCCGGACAGTATCGAGCGCCGCCCGGAGTTTTTCGGACAGTGCGCGGTCGTGTCCCGACAGCGAAATGACGCCGCCTGTCTGACGGCGGCACACCGCCACGTTATCGGCGGCGGATTCCAGCGCGGCTTCGAGCGTACGCCGCACAGGTTCCGCGCCGTCGAGCGCACAGCAGGACAGAAACGTATTCCCGCCCAGACAGAGTATATAGAACGCCTCCCACGGCTGTCCGCGCACCAGTTCCATGAAATAGCGTCCGATGTCGCCAACCTCCGCGAACATTTCCGGACAGCGTTCCATGTACTCTAAGAACATCTGCCGCCCGGTCTGTCCGACAAGCGCCAGAAACACGGCGGCGGATTCGTTCAGGCCGCCCACGGTTCGCAACTGTCTGACGGACGACGACAACAGGTGCCGAAGAGAGCCGTATTTGTTCAGGACAGTTTCCGACAAGGCGCGGTTATCCGTCCGGGGGAAAACGTAACTGAACAACAGTTCTAATGTTTCCTCCGTGGATAGCGCCTCTATGCCGACTTCTATAAAGCGTTGCCGGATATCCTCCAAACGGGTTTGCGGCGTTCGTTCCATAACGTCTCCATTTCTCTGGAAACTCGACAAACCATACAAAAGGCAACCTCATCGCTGAAGTTGCCCGACTTTTCCAATGGGTTCAATATCAGTCCTTTTTCAGGGACTGTCCAAACTTGAGTTCATCCAAACGCGGCGCGTCGGGTTCGGGCTGTGTGTCCTGCTCGACGGGTGCGGGTTCGGACTGTGTTTCGGCGTCGTCCTCCGCCGGAAGCGTCACATTCACCTGCATTTGCGGCAACTGTTCCAGAAATTTCATCTCCTGCGAACACAGTTCGCGCCCGGACGCGATGAACCGCGCCATTTCCGTACGCCCCCGGCGCATACGTTCTTCAAGTTCGGCCACTTCCCGGCGGCAGTCGTCACGACGCGCCAAGGCCTCGTCGCTGGCGTTGGCAAGGATTTCGTCGCGGCGTGTTTCGGCGTCTTTCAGGATTCCCTCGGCGGTTCGCTGGGCGGCTAACAGCGCCGAACGCATAGCTTCCTCTGTGGCGCGGTACTCCTCGACTTTGTCGACCATGACTTTGAGTTTCGATTTCAGGGTAGCGTTCTCCTTGTGAAGCGCGGAATAGTCCTCGGCGACGGTCTCCAAAAATTCGTCCACGGCGGATATGGCGTACCCGCGCAAGAGCGCCTTTGTAAATGTATGACCGGAAATTTCCTGCGGTTTGAGCATAATGTGTCTCCCTCTCTGCGATTGATGGTGATGGTTGTCGCGTCAACGCGGCGTGGAAGCGGTCAGAAGTACAGACCACTGCTTTCAAGTTCGTCAATCAAGTCCCCCTCGATTTCCACGTGATAGGGGGTGATTAAGTACGTATTGGCGGCGATTTTCTTGATTTTGCCCTCCCCGGCATAGGTCACGCCGGAGAGGAAGTCCAACAGGCGTTTGGCCTCCTCTCTGGGCGTGGATTCCAGATTCAAAACCACCGTGCGGCGGCCTTTGAGGTGGTCGGCGATTTCCACGGCGTTCTCGAAACGTTCCGGTTTCATGAGCATGACCTTTAACTCGGTAGTGGCGGGAATGCTGACCAGTTTGCCCCGGCGCTCCTCGCCTCTGGGGCGGCGTTCCTCATAGGAGCCGCGATTACTGCGCGTGTCGGTATTCTCGTCCTCGTAGTCGTCGGGATATTCGTCCTCGTCGGCGTAGGGGTGAGTAATCTTTCTCAGCTCCTCGAAGATATTCATGGCGTAGCCCCTCCTGTATCATAATGGCGCGCCCCGAAAATGGCTGTGCCAACACGAACCATTGTCGCCCCGGCGCGAACGGCGTCCTGATAGTCGCCGCTCATCCCCATGGAAAGTTCCATGGACACATTATGAAACAATTTCTCTCCAATGTCAACAGAAAGAGCGCGGACTTCCTGAAAATAACGCAAAGTTGTGGGGCGGTCGGCGTCGAAAGGCGGAATTGTCATCAGTCCACGCGTCCGGACATGGGGCAGTGTGAGGGAAAGTTCCGCGGCGCGGAAGAGTTCCGGCGGCGCGAAGCCGCTTTTTGCCGCCTCCCCGGCGATATTGACCTCTAAGAGAATTGGCTGTACGAGATTGAGCGCGGCGGCGGCCTTTTCGATTTCGAGTAAAAGCGCCTCCGAGCCGACGGACTGTATCAGCGCGACATGTCCGACAACCTGCCGGACCTTGTTCCGCTGTAAATGCCCGATAAAGTGTAGCGGTGCGCCGTCATAGGCGTTTTCGGCGAGTTTCGCCCGCATTTCCTGTACGCGGTTCTCTCCGAGGGCGTCGATACCCGCCGCGACTGCCTCCCGACACGCGGCGGCGTCGTTCATCTTACTGGCACCGACAAGCGTAATGTCGCGGCCTGTGCGACCGGTTTCGCGGGCGGCGGCGTCGATTTTCTCCCGCACGAGCGCGATATTTTCCGCAATGGACATTCGTCCCACTTCCTTTACATTCTGTTTCTACTCAACGCGCCATGTCGCCCAGACCGGTGACAATTTTGCCGTCGTAGAGGTCATGGGCGCGTACAATGACCTCATCCCCGGCGCGGACGCGCAGAACGTCGGACGCCTCCGGCGTGGCGCGGACTAACAGGAAGTCCTCCCCGGTGTAGAACACCTCCACGGGCTTGAAGCGGACTTCCGTACCCATGACGCAGTAAAGCCCCTGCCGCTTGTCCTCGTCGTTTTCGGACGGCAACAGCCGTAACGCCTCACGCGGCACCCGCAGTCCCTCCATGCTCCCGAACACCAGCGACGCCTTTTGACGCCGTAACAATGTTACATCGGAGAGATATTCCTTACAGCGCAACACCACAACGGCGCGTCCGTTCTCCTCGTCGCCGACCATGTAGAGTTCTACCGGGAAGTCGCGGTCAATGCCCCGCGTGAAGCGCAGTACCGGCGACGCCGACGCCGTACGGGTACGCAGTTCCTCCACGCGCTCCATGGGCAGTACGGCGGCATAGTACCAGTAGTCGCCGTAGACAAGTTTCCCGGCGGGGGATATGGCCTGTTCATCGGGGTCAAGCGCCGCGAAACTCGACGGCGTCAGTTGCGGAAGCGTCGCGGGGGTCAGAAGCGCCTCGTAGCCGTCCGTGACCGACGAGTACAGCCCCGAACGCGACGCCGTGATTTTGCGGACTTCCCGCTCGGCGCGGCTTTGCAGGGATTCCAATGTGCTTTCCAGTTCCCCGATTTCCATGTCAAGGTTGTCGAGGTCGACGGGGGTATAGTCTCGCTTTAGAATCATGGTGCGGAGTTGCGCCCCCTGTTCGCGGGCGCGGTCGAGACGCCCCGCCGAAAGCGCGGCGCGGTGCTGTAACAGCGTCTGGAAAATCTGACTGTCCATCCGCGACGACACCTCCGCGCCGGTAGCGGTCGCCCGTGCGTAGCGCAACTGTTCCAGACGACGTTGTACCGCGTCGGTCTCGGTCTGCATGCGCAGGGCGTCTTGGTCGGCGTAGACCCGCGCAACGGTGCCGTGTACCGAAACGCGTTCGCCCTCGGCGCGGCTTGCGCGCACAAACGTTCCGTCGTCGACTGTCAGCGCGGCCTCGTCACGAATCACACAGCCGTTTAACTCCATACTTTCCTCGAAGCGGTAGAGCCACACCACCGTAGTCGAAAAGGGGTCGTTGAAGTAGCGGTACGTCTGGACTCCGAAGTAAGCGGACGACAACAGTACCAGAAGCCCCACCAGTAAGCGGAACCCCCAGCGGCGTATATTCATAGCCTGTACACCTCTCTGTCTTTACGGAAAGTCCGGAGCGCGTCGGCGCTCCGGTGATGTAGGTTGGGCTTACAGGAAGGCGCGGTCCTCGGTCAGGTCGACGGGGCGGGACGGGGCAATGGTCGAGATAGCGTGCTTGTAAATCATCTGCTGGCGTCCCTCGCTGTCGAGAATCACGGCGAAGGCGTCGAAGCCCACGATGACGCCGCGCATTTGGAAGCCGTTCATGAGAAACATCGTGACGGGGATTCTGTCGCGCCGTGCGCGGATAAGGAAGAGTTCTTGTAAGTTGGCCTTGTTCTGCATGTCTAACACTCCTTTTTCTGTTTGTTGACCCGTGACCGGGCGCACGCGGTACGGGGTACCTCTCCCGTACGGCGTCCGTCCGAAACGTGCCGCGACACGGACAGCTTGTCCGCGCTCCTTAGCATACGCCATTCCCTAAGCAATAATCCGTCGAAACTTGGACTATCTCCGAAAAATCCCGCCCCTCGTAACGTTCCAGCCAGTAAATGTCCCGGTTGCGCCGGAACCATGTCAACTGTCGCTTGGCGTACTGCCGCGTGCGGAGTTTGACTTCCGCGACGCCCTCCGCGAATGTCTTTTCACCGTCGAGTACGGGCAGGAGTTCCTTGTACCCGATAGCCTGTAGCGCGGTGGCGTCCCGTGGCACTCGCGCCGCAAGCGCCCGGACTTCTTCCAGTAAACCGGCCTCCATCATGCGGTCTACGCGACGGTCTAAGGCGGCCTTCATTTCGTCGCGGTCACGGTAACGCAGTCCCAGCCAGATTGCCCGGTAGCGCGGCGGCGTGGACTGTGTGGCGATATTGTGCGCCGTGATAGTAGTTCCGGTCTCGCGGTAAACCTCCAAGGCACGGAGTACGCGTTTCGTGTCTGACGGGTGAATCCTCGCGGCGGCGTCGGGGTCGACGGCGCGGAGTTCGCGCAACAACGGCGCGATTCCGTCACGGCGTAATGTATCCTCTAACACGCGCCGGGTCTCGCCGCCGCTCTTTCCCGGCGCGAATCCGTGTTGCCGAAGCAAGGCCTCCATCCAAAGTCCGGTTCCGCCCACCAGTAACGGACGCTTCCCGCGGGCAAGAATGTCATCGACAACCGGCGCGGCGGCGTCCACGTAACGCGCCACTGACCACGATTCCACGGGGTCGGCGACGGCTATCATGTGATGTGGAACGCCGCGCATTTCGTCGGGGGTGGGCGCGGCGGAACCAATCGCCATGCCCCGGTAAATCTGCATGGAGTCGGCGGAGACCACTTCCCCGTTGAAACGTTCCGCCAGCGCGACGCCTAACGCGGTTTTGCCGCACCCGGTCGGCCCCGCGACACAAATTACCGGTTCCAGCATGCAAATTCCCCCTCTCCCGCATAAGCGTTAAGCTATGTCAAAAGTCCCCCTCCGTCGCTACGCGACACCTCCCCCGCCGTGCGGGGGAGGCGGATAACCCGACATTCCCCGTGAAATTGTTACACTTTCCCTGTCGGCAGTCCCGCGAAGCCATCCCCGCGCACGGGGAGGGTGGCGCGTCGCGCCGGGTGGGGCGATTTCGGACAACGTTCCAGCTTAACTTAACGCCTATGCCATTCTCCCGTGACATGGGTATACTTCATTTAGATAATTCGTAAATCGGGCGGATTTTTTTGGGGTCGCGGCGGGAAAATTTAGACATTGCGCAATTGAAACACCCGCGCCGACGGGGCGTCCTCCTATGGCGACATATTTTATACCCTTTTGAAAAGTTTTTCAATCTCAAATTTTGTTATTTTTGCGGCGACGGGGCGTCCGTGCGGACAGTACCGCACTTCCCCGCTCTGTACTTTGTCCACAAGGGCGCGTAATTCTCGCGGCGACGTGTCCTCGCCGCCCCGAATCGCCGACTTACACGCCATTGTCCGATATAAGGCCTCCCGGCGCTCGGCGGTACTGTGACCGCCGCGCAAGTCCTCGGACAGTTCCTCCAATGTGGCGGTAATGTCGCCGGGGTCGATATCGGACGGAATCTCGCGTACCAACAGCGTATTCCCGCCGAAGTCCTCACACGAAAATCCCAATGTTTCCAGCGTGTCGAGATTGTCCAGCAAAAGCGCGGCGTCCTCCCGCGACAGTTCCACGGCGACGGGCTTTAACAGCGTCTGCGGCATGGGCGGGGCGTCGCCCGCCTGTAATGCGTCAAAGCGGATTCGTTCATGTGCGGCGTGCTTGTCAATCAGGTACAGATTCCCGGACGCGTCCTCACAGATAATGTACGTCGCCAGCACTTCCCCGGCAATGCGCCACGGGGCTACACGGGGTTCCGGGAGAATGTCGCGCTGTCCGGGAAGGCCGGACATTTTCGGCGTCGGCGTGTCGGACTGTTTCGGCGTAGCGGGAATGTCGCGTTGTTCCGGCGCGTCCGGCGTCGTGGACGCTTCCGGCGTGTCCGCGAAGCCCGGCGGGACTTCCAATGTGTCCGGCGTCATGGACAGTTCCGGCGCGTCCGAAACTGTTGCCGGTGTCGCGTTCGGAATCGGTGCCGGTGTCGCGGGTACGGGGATTGTCTCTACGTCCGCGAAACGGTTCGTTGTCATCCAAGGCTTTCCGGCGGCGTTCGTGACTTCCTGACGGTACGTTTTGGCGTCCATGTTTCGGAAAAACGGCGCGGCGGGTTCCGACACCGCTTTCCGTGACGCCTGTGGCGTGACTGTTTTTTGTGACGCTTGCGGCGTGACAGTGCCGCCTTTCGCGTTCAGGTCGTCCAACACGGTGTGATACACCGCCCGGAATACGTCCTGCTCCCGCGAAAATTTGACTTCCGTTTTCGCGGGGTGTACATTCACGTCGACCATGTGCGCGGGCATGCTCACGGACAGTACACAGCCCGGAAATTTGTCCTTTAACATCTGATTCCGGTACGCTTCTTCCAGTGCGGCGGTCAGCAGTTGCGACTTGATGAAGCGTCCGTTCAGGAAAAACATCTGCATGGCGCGGGAACCGCGTCCGTACGCCGGGGACGTGACAAAGCCTGATACCACGATGTCACCGCCGCGCCCGTCCACCGGCAACAGGGAACGGGCGAACTCCCGCCCGTACGCCGCATAAATCGCCGACAATAAATTTCCGTCGCCGGGCGTCCGAAACGCGTTCACGCCGTCCTTGTCGAACCGGAACGCGATATCCGGGTGTGACAGCGCCAGATGTTGCATGAGACCGTTAATAGCGGCGGTTTCGGCGCTGTCCTTACGCATGAACTTGAGCCGCGCCGGGGTGTTGTAGAACAGGTCCCGAACCGTAATCACAGTGCCGTCAGGCGTCCCGGCGTCCTCGACGCTTCCGAAGTCGCCGCCCTCCACGCACAGTCTGCAACCGGTGTCCGCGCCGCGCTGACGCGTCTGTATCTCCACGCGGCTGACGGCGCAAATAGCCGCCAGCGCTTCCCCGCGAAAGCCTAACGTCTCGATACAACCGAGGTCGTCGGCGGAACGTACTTTACTTGTGGCGTGGCGCAGAAACGCCGTCGGGAGTTCGTCGGACGCTATCCCGCTCCCGTCGTCGCGGACGCTGATACAGCGCATGCCCCCGCGCTCAATCGACACGCTGATTGTCTTACTCTGCGCGTCAATGGCGTTTTCGACAAGTTCCTTGACCACGCTCGCGGGGCGTTCGACAACCTCCCCCGCCGCGATTAACTCCGCCACATGATGTTCTAATACTTGAATCTTTGCCATCGTTTCACCTCTCATCCAAGGCGCGGACAAGCGTTTCCAATTCCTGTGCCGCCGCGTCGGTGTCCGCCGAACGCAGAAGCGTATTTTTGCGGTCTGTCTCGATATTGACCACGTGTCCGGGGCGTTCATGCCCGAACGCGTCACGGTTCGACCAGCAGTACACTTTCCGAATACTCGTGCGCGGAATCGTTTTGCCGTCTATGACAAGTTCCGTATCCGTCAGCGTCCACGCAATCCGGCGGACAGTCCCGGACAGGTTCAGGCGTCCGTACAGCACCCGACAGAGTACGTACGCCGTCAGCGCGATGACCGCGCCGCCTGCCGCGCCGCCGACATCCACAAATCGGAACACAAGCATAGTCAGCGCGAACGCCGTCGCGCCCGACGCCGCAAGCGCTACAAGTTCCGCTTTCAGGTTCCGCTCTTTGATGGTGATTTCTCCCGACATGGCCTCATATCCTTTCCATAATTTCTTTGAAAATTCGTGGCCGAACGTATTGACAATGTTGCACAAAAGGAGTAAAATACAATACCGGGGTGAGCCAATGAAAAAAACAATATCCATGAGTATCCGCGTAAGCGGGGAGGAACTCGAAAAGCTGAAAAAGGCGGCGGAACTTCAAAATTACGCTTCCTACAGCGAATTTGTGCGACGTACGGCCTTAATAGAGGCGGCACGGGTCTTGAAAGAGGCCAGCAGTGGAAAGGAGGAAAATTCCGGTTGAAAGTCGCGTCCTTTTTTAGCGGTATCGGCGGCATTGACTTGGGCTTGGAACGGGCGGGGATGGAAGTGGCGTTCCAATGCGAAATTTTGAGCTTCGGACAGAAGGTCTTAAAGCGCCACTGGCCTGATGTGCCGCTCGCGCCTGACATTACAAAAGTCAAGGCGGGAGACATACCGGATGTGGACATCTTCGCGGGGGGCTTTCCGTGTCAGGACTTGTCTTTGGCGAATCAGGGGAAACGAAAAGGATTGGAGGGGGCGCGGAGTGGGCT
Source organism: Oscillospiraceae bacterium (assembly GCA_017445875.1). Taxonomy (GTDB): domain Bacteria; phylum Bacillota; class Clostridia; order Oscillospirales; family Oscillospiraceae; genus Oscillibacter. The sequence goes on from JAFSRZ010000005.1 coordinate 41,798, forward strand.
TTTCTACGCGTACGCGAACCTTGTCAGGCAAAAACGGCCTCGCTGGGTTTTTATCGAAAATGTTCCCGGACTTCTTAACAGTGCCGACGGTGCGGACTTTAAGGTCGTCGTCTCCACGCTGGATGAATTCGGGTATGGTGTTTCGTGGAGAATACTGGATGCAAAATTCTTTGGAACACCCCAGCGCCGTCGAAGAACGTACATTGTCGCAAGTCTTGGAACCATCGGCGCCGCTGAAGTATTATTTGAGCGGGGAACAAATCCAGTCGCTGATAAACCGCGCAACAGAGCGCGGAACTTCCTTGCCTCCGGCGATGATGAAAGCCTACCGGGCGCAAATCTCTTTTCTATCCAGCACGCGGGCATTGGCAGAAGAACAAGCGCGGGGCCGCAGGGAAAAGGCTATCGAAATGATGGAGAAACTTATACTCTCGACTCCCGCGGCAACTCGGATGCTGTTTGTAAGACGGATGCTCCCTTCGGAGTGCGAGCGGCTGCAGGGCCTCCCCGCGGGCTGGACGGAGATAGATACAGAGCTATCGGAAACGCCGTCTGTGTCCCCGTCATCGAATGGATAGGACACCGAATTATGGAAGCCGACAGAAAATACTATCGGACGTAAAGTGGATGAGCCGTAGTTGTCGCGGCTCATCCACTTTGTCAAGGGACGCTGACTTTTTCATTGCGAAGGTTGATAAAATCCCCCCGGAACGCCTCCAGAGACGGTTCCCCCTGATTGATAAGGGCTTGCACGAAAGTTTGATAATTTGTGTAGAGCAGTCTGCTTTCGTCCACCGTAAGGGGAATTGCCCCCGGTCGGGGATTGCCGCTGGTATCCTCTTTGAACGTAATCAAAGCAAGCGTCCAGTTGTACGGGTGCAAGTCAGGCAGATGCGCGGACGCTAATTTGTTCATGAGATAGTCATAAAGCAAAGTTCCCACACAAAACGCGATTCCGTACCCTTTCCACGTTTTCATTGCGATATTGCCCTTGACAATAAACTGTTCCTGTTGCCGCCGCCACGCGTTTGTTTCGAGTGTGGACGCCCCTGTTTCCCGGCGGAGATATTCGTTTGTGCGGTTTTGAGGAAGCCGCCAGTTTTGGATATGACGTGTCTGGACACCCGTGTTTGTGGTTTCGCCGCCTCCCTGCATTTCGACAATCAGCCTGTCCGGACCGGAAAACGAACTTCTCCCGCCCCGTACGGTCATGACATAGTCCGCGTTGTATTTTGTGCCTTCTATAACGCTTAAACGTTCCTCGCGTTTGACGCAGATGTCGGCGGAATCAATCTCCGGGGAAAAGATGTGTCGGGCGACTTGCAGAAGAATGTCCGTCTGGTGCGCGTTCAGAGGAAGCCCCTTTTTGGTCGAACAGAGCCGCTCGGAGCAGTTTATCCACAGTGTTCCGTCATTTTTTCTGACGGAACATACAGGCTCATTCCCGCTTTTGAGTTTTTTGCATTCATTTCCGCTCGAAAAGGGACAGAGAGGACAAGCACCGCCCCACTGTGCTTTCCCGTCCCTCCCTTTCGGCGGAATCTCAACCGGGACAATGAATGGCGTATCAATATCCGTTCTTTGTCCGAAGTATTCGGCGACGCTGACACCCATTTCCGCCGCCTCCTTTCCCTATGATGGCTGATGATGTGTGGCACATGATAGCATATTCCAAACGAATTGTAAATACATGATTTTTTTCAAAATATGGAAAAGCGCGTCGACCGCACAAGTCAATATTTTTTCTTATTTTTTAGTAAAAATATTATCTAAAACTGCCGTCCAGCGCGGATATATAGCCTTCCCGAATCCTGAAAAATGCAAAATTTATCATTTTTTCGCGGGTTAAAACCTGTATATATTGAAATTTCAAAGAGTTTTTCAACAATTTCGCAAAATCATAAAACGCAAATCCGCCCGCCGCGGATACAGTAGAATGGCCCCATCATTCAGACAGGCACACGGATTCAGCGGGGAGGCGGTAGTCATGTTGATTCTCTATCAGACGGCGGTACTGCTTGTGTTGGTATCATTGACGGTGCTGTGTCTGGCGTGGCAAATCGAGAGCGTTTGAAAACGTCAAAAACTCCGGCAAGTGATACGCTATATTACATCCAAGCGCGATACGGTACACTATCATCCAAGCGGACATTCAGTAAGGAGGAAATTATTATGTTGCTTCTCTCTCAGATGGCGGTACTTCTTCTGCTGGCGTTAATCGCCGGGGTGTTTCTGGTCATGCTCCGGCACGGCAACCGGCGGGACAGTCAAATCCGGGACACCGATTCCGAAGCGTTCCCGAATCCGTGGCACGCGAAGCACAGTAAAAACGGCCCTATGACCGTAGTCCCTGACCGCCTCATCATGGAACAGCTCAACCCCAAGACCATGAAGAGCGTGAAAGAGTTCAAGGTGGGCAGTATTCCGAAGGAGGGCGTGTCGATTTCCCGTCCCAACGCCGAAGTTGACGACGGTATTCTGCTTTCCAAGGCGACCAGCGAGGCCTTCACGGTCAGCACACATCACGCCGTGATTGCCGAGGACGAAAAGGGTCTGTTTATTCAGGACTGCCACTCCAAGAATAACATGTTCGACAAAGACCACAACAAGGTGGAAGAACTGGATATCACGGACGGCATGATTGTGTATCTGGGACGGCAGCCCGTACGTTTCTCCATTCCGGCGTGGTACAGTGACGACGACATGTCCGGCGACGCGGACGCGAATATTACGCGGTTCTATGAGGACAAAATGCCCAATGTTCCCATTACGGTTGTCCGGCGTCGGAAGCGCTGAAAGGAGGCGGAATCAATGTCTGCATTCCTGTCACAACTTGTCAGCGCGGCACTGGTGTTGATTCTGCTGTCTGTCAGCGGTGCTGCATTCCTGTTCATGATGGCTCGCCTGACGCCGCACGAGAAACACGACAAAACCGTAGTACGCCGCCACGACGCCACAAAGACGCCATAATACCGGCAACCGTTCAGGGGAGGGATAAGAAATGTTTCGTAAACAGGGTTCCACTGGTTCGCCCTGTGAGGCGCTTGTCGTCTGGCGGGCTCCGGGTTTCTGGCGGAAACTTGGTTTCCGCGCCGGGGACTTTGGGCGGAAACTCGCTTCCGGTGCCGGAAAGCGCTGGCGCGGACTTGTTTCCCACGTCGGGAACTTCCGGCGGGGAGTCGCAAACACGGGCGCGGCGGCGCGGGAACTCGCCGTATCCGCGCCCCGGAACTTGGGCGCGTTGTTGCTGGACGTGTTCCGCGGACTGTCACGCCCCGCCACTCTCGGACGTGTCGCCATAGATATGCTGATACTGGCCTGTGTCAGTCTCTGTCTGGCCTGCTTCTGCGCCATGAAGGAGGGCGGCATGGACTTGTACATGACTTCCTGTCTGCCGTTTCTGGGCGTGTTACTGGTTTTCGTGGTGGTCACGGAAAGTCTGCGGAGTTCGCGGGTGTTCCTGTTTACGGTCTGTGTGCTGATTCTGACCGGGACGGCACTGCAAACGCTTCTGAAACTCCCCGCGCCCGCCAACGTGACGCCCAGCAATACGGGACTGGTACTCTACGCCGTGGTTTCGGTCGTGTTCGGACTTCTGGCGCTTCCGGCGCTGACGGCACTGGTGCGGGCGCGTGACAGAAACTTTTCGATTCACGTACTCAATGTCGTGGTGTTTCTGCTGTACGCGGCGCTTCTGGTATTCGGCAGACGTGTCAACGGGACACGGGCTTGGATTTACGTAGGCTCGATGAGCTTCCAACTGACGGAGGTCACGAAATTTCTGACGCTGGTTCTGTTCGGGCTGGAGTTCACGAACCCGGATGACACACAGGAAAAACGTTTACGCCGGGGCGCGTTCACGCTCCTGATGAACGCCGGATTTCTGCTGATTGTCAACGAGTTCGGGGCGCTGTGCGTGATACTGGCTGGATTTGTGCTGACGGCGTTTTTCTACACGCCCTCTGTCTGGCGGGTATTTCGGACGATGTTTCTGCTTGCGGCGCTTCTGGCGGGCATGCTGTTTGGCTGTCTGACCTGCTACAACATGCGGGAGGCGTCCCGCGAACGCGACCCCGAAGCGGCGATTCATCCGGCGGTCGAACAGGGCGCGAGAATTTACGCCAAGTTCAAACTCCGCGCCGACATCATCCTGCACCCGGAGAGCGTCGACAAAAACGACGGCGGTTTCCAGTCCACGCGGGCGAAAAACGCCATTCTGCTTTCAAGCTGGCTCGGCTCGGCCTATGAAGTCTATATTCCCGTCGTGGAATCGGATTACATTTTCGACTATCTGCTACTGCGGATGGGAGTAGTATTCGGGATACTGGTACTGCTTCTGATGTTGTTACTGTTCCTGAACGCGGCGCTGTCGTGTCTGCGGAACCCGGACAGCACCGAAGGCGCGGTTGGTGTGGCGCTGGCGTTCTCGATTTCGTTCCAATCCATTCTGGCGGCGGCGAGCGCTATGGGACAGTTCATGACGGTGGGCGTACCGTTCGCGTTTCTGGCCTACGGCGGCAGTTCGACACTGGTCAATTATACGATGGTTCTGTATATTCTCTACGCAATGCGGCGGGCGTCGGGTTGCGAAACGCGGCGGGTGTCCGGCACGGGCGGACGCCGGACAGTCAGGAGGCGGACAGTATGAACAGAAAATCCAACGTTACATTTCACGCGGTACGGGTGTCGGCGGTGTCGGCGGTGAGTGTGTTTCTGGTGTTCCTGATGATTTACAATCTCGTCATGGCGTCCGGGCTGATTCCGGGCGCGGACGAGGCGGTAGACACCCGCACGGAACAACTCAAAAACATTTCCGAGCGTCAGACTTCCGTCGAGGGACAGTTTCTTGACCGGGACGGGAATCCGATTACCGAACCGGGCGCGGCGGGAAAGCCGGCGCGGCTTGTGTACGACGCGGCCTACTCGTATCTGATTGGATACAATTCGGGTGTCTACGGCACCAGCGGACTGCGGAGCAGACTGTACCGGGAACTCTTTTTCGGCGGGGCGGACAGGGTCGGCGCGTCCGTGAAGCTGACAACCAAGAACGACTTACAAGACTTCTGCTACCGTCAGGTGTTGGGGGAACACGAGGGTTCCGTGACTGTCCTTGACACGCGTACCGGCGAAGTGCTGGCCTGCACGTCGCGGAGCAGTGCGTCGGTGGAGTTCAGCGCCAACGAGATTGACACGCGTTTCGGGGAATATCAGAATTACGACGCGTTTTTCCTGAACCGGGCGACACTGAATCAGGACCCGCCCGGCTCGACATTCAAGATTGTCATGTCCGCGTCCATGCTCGAAAACGGAATGGGCGATTACACCTACGACGACAACGACGGGGAATTTACCGTGGGAAACGCCCATATTCACAACTACAACGGCGCGGTATACGGCAAGGGCGTCAGCATGGAAACCGCGCTGAATAAATCGGTAAACGTCTACTTTTCCGCCGCCGCGCTGAAACTTACCTCCGGGGCGCTGGAAAACACCGCCGCACGCTTCCAAATCGGACAGCGCGTGCCGCTGGACTTCGCAACGCTGGAATCTAACTTCGACTTGGGTGACTTGGGCAATGAATCCCTGTTGGCGCTGACGGCGTTCGGACAGGGACAGACAACAGTTTCCCCACTGCAAATCGCCACGATTATGGGCGCGGTCATGAACCGGGGCGTCATGATGAAACCGTTTGTCGTGCAGACGCTCACGGACAACGGGCTGACATCGACGTATTCCAGCCCGGAAATGCTGTCACGGGCGTTATCGGGCGACGCCGCCGCCACGCTCAAAGGCTACTTGCACTCGACGGCGGTCGGGTACGGCTTCACGGAAGAGGATTACGGCATGGTCTACGCCAAAACGGGTACCGCTGACCAGTCTAACGGGCGGAATCACCTGTATCTGCTTCTGGGACTGGAAACAAAGGACGGTCACTCCTACGCCGCGCTGATTGACTGGCGCAACTGTTCGGGGTCGTCCGCCGCGCTGAAACCGTCCGCCGCGAATCTGTTGCGTTACCTGTCGAACATGTGACCCGGCGGGGCTTGAGATTGGAACATTGTGGAATCAGGAGGGAACTTGACATGACCTGCTCTTACACCGCGGCGACTTCCAAAGGCGGTCGCCGCGAAAATCAGGACAACATCCGCGTGGACACAATCGCACGCGTCGACACCCGGCGCGACACCGCCCGGAACGGCACATTTTCCGACAAAGACACGCACTTGTTTTGCGTCTGCGACGGAATCGGCGGCGAATACGCGGGCGTTGTCGCCTCGGCGACGGCGCTGGACGCCGTAAACGAAGTCCTGCACGCCGCAAGCCCCGGCGCGCCGCTGGAACAGTTAGCGCTCGACGCCGCGCAGGCCGCACAGGAAAACGTGCTACGCTATTATGAAAACTCGCGCCGTCCGGGGGGTACTACTATCTCCATGGCGCTTATCCGCGGGGCGGATTACGTGTTCCTGAACATCGGCGACAGTCCCGCGTTCCACTACTGCGCCGGAGACGGAATTTGTGCCGAAATCAGCGTCCGGCACAATCTCGCGGCCCGCAAGCGGGCGCGGGGCATGACGGTCTGTCCCGGCGACGCCAGTTATCTGACGGCCTATCTGGGCGACCCCCGCAGGAGTGCCGCGCAAATGGCGCACACGGTCACGGGGCGACTGTCCCCCGGTGACACGCTTTTACTGTGTTCCGACGGCGTTACCAACGCGTACGACTTCCAAACCCTCGCCGAAGCGATGGCAGACGGCGTATCCGCCCGCGAAATGGTGTCCTGCGCCGCCGCGCAGCCCGATTCCGACAACTGTTCCGCCATACACCTGCTCTTTGAGGATTTCTGACAAAGGAGGCATTTGTCATGAGGCGCACAACATTGAGAAATGTCCGGGTATTCGCCACAAACCGGGATAACAGGGACGGCTTCAACATCTACCTTGACTTTTCGGGACAGCGGGAATTTCTGTTCACGCACCGCCACAACGGACTTTTGTACAATCTGCTCAAAGACGGCGTACGCACGGAGGACTTGCGCCGCTGGACACCCCGACGCGGTACGGCAAGCGGTCAGCGTCTGCAAGGGATGGTTTCTCATCTGCTGACGGTCGTGGACGACTACGCCGCCGAACGGGAGGGCGGCTTTCTGTGAATCGAAAATTTTTTTGAAAGCGTTTACTTTTCTTGTCGGAAATAGTATAATCAACGTGAAGATTGGAAACAACACGCCGTCTATGACGAAAGGGGTTGCGAGGATATGGCGGAACGTAAAACCAAAATCCTGATGGATGAAATCGAGCGGTGCGACAATCCGGAAGACTACAATCAGCTTGTCGACGAACACAGCGCGTTATATGTCGGGTGGGGGGAGCATATCTGTTCCCTGTTGTACGAGCGCGGGAAAACGGTCAAGGATATCATGCGGGGCTGCGGGATTTCCAAGAGCGGTGCCGAACAGTTTTTACGCGTGATTCCCACGAAACGGGATAATGTCATCATGACAGCCATGATACTCGGACTGGATTTGGACGAGACCAACGAACTGTTGACGCGCTGGGCGAAGTTCCAGAAGCTCTACGCCAAAAACCCCCTTGACGCCATCTGGATTTATCTCATTGAGCGGGGCGGCGCGGAGGCCGCGACGAATCCCGCCGAACTCTTTGAGGCTTACAAGACCCGTTACAACAGACTGCACAAGGCCTATCTCAAAGAACACGGCTATACACCGGATGATGAGATTCCAGATACGAGAATTGCCTTTGACATCATTGAGGAGGCCGTCGCCAAGAGTTCCGCCAATTCCGCCGCACGGGACCAGAATTTCACGCGCTTCATGAAACAGCTTCTTCCCGCGTTCGACGCCGGATATCAGAAACTCATCGACTACATTGAATCCCTGTTCCGCAACATCGAAAAGGAGGACGACGAAGCGTTAGGTATCGTAATCGAGAAAGACCCGGAGCGTGACGGCAAAATCAGAAGTGTCAGCCCGAATGAGGCCTTTGACGGTTACGGAAGCTGGAAAACCGCCTATTTCCGCAGAATCCAGAAGTTGAAAAAGGAACGGGAAGTCCCGGAACGGGTGTTCCTGATTGCCTTGGGATTTCACATGAGACAGACCTTGGAGGAAATCAACCACCTTTTGGAGCTTGCCGGCATGGCACCGCTCTGCGCAAGAGACCATTTAGAGGGCGCGATTGCGTTTCATCTGGGATATCTGTACCGGGGGCTTCCCGACGAGTTCCCCGCCGCCTATCTGCCGGAACTCTACCGGCAAAACGAGACGGCGGAGGAAGTCACCCCGCCCAGCAGTCTGAGGGAATATCTGGACGAGGACGGATTTCTCCCGGAGGGATTACGGGGTTATTTCCGCCTTCAGTTGGAGGAAATGGACATCTCCGACCACGACGGGAAGAAAGCCGCCAAAAAGCTGTGGAAGTGGCTGGGCTTGACGTAAAGCGAGGTAAACAGAGTATGAATATTATCCCATATCTGGGGCGCGGAATCGGACACGAGCGGGCGGGCGTACCGTGTCAGGACGCGGTATGCTGGCGCGTGTGCGCGGACGGGAAAGCGGTCATGGCGCTGTCGGACGGAGCCGGGTCGGCGGAATTTGCCAAGGAGGCCGCCGAACTCACCGCGCAAAGCGTCGTAGACTTTTTCGTGTCTGCGCCGCTGTCGGACTTTCTGACACGGGAGGAGGCCGGACAGAAAGCGGACATTTTACGCGCTGTCCGGGAGGCCTTGGAGCGTCACCCGTCATATCAGCCCGAAAACGCGGGACAGTTTTCCGCCACGCTGTTATTTACCGTCGCGGAAGGGGAAAGCGTCCTGTTCGGACACCTTGGTGACGGTGCCGCGTACGCCGAGAACGACGCCGGGGAATTAGTCTACGAATCGGAACCCGAAAAGCGCGGGGAAGGCGGTACTTATTTCGGGGTCAGCCCGGAGGCACCGCGACATTTACGCTTAACAGTACGCGACGCCGGGGAGATTGCCGGGGCGGTACTGCTCAGCGACGGCCCGTATACGATGTTCCGCAACCGGGGCGGCGGCGCGGCGCGTGAGACCGCCCGCGAACTGATGGATTACGCACGGGAAAACCAGTTGACGCGGCGGTCACACCTGCGCGACGCGCTCAGCCAGATGGCGGAGTATCCCGGCGAACGCCTTGACGACTGGTCGGTGTTACTGTTGACCCGGAATCAGGACGCCGGGGCGGACGCGTCCGAACTGGAAACGGTGTCCATGCTGGACGAGGAAACCGAAAAGTATCAGCCGGGAGGGGATGACCATGTTTAATTTACCGGACGGCGTCGACCTGCGCGAACTTGTCGGCGCGTGTCTGCAAAAGCGAAATCCGGCGTTGCGTCTGGGCGCGAAAATCAACGGGGGCGGCACGTCCGTTGTATACCACATCGAGGGCGCGGACACGCCGCAAACATTGAAAGTCATGTACACGGACTTGCACGGCTATGAAAACTCCGTGGGCATGTGCAAGCGCTTCTATGAATACTTCACTAACGAAGTCAAGATTATGCGGGAACTCAGCGACCCGCACATTATGCCCGTGCTGGACAGTTTCGCGTATGTCGTCACGGATATGGGGATTCAGGCGGCGACGGAACATATTCTCAAGCATAACAAGTATCACGCTTTTGTATTCGTGATAATGCCGGAGTGCCAGTCGCTGACGGACTACCACAAAAAGCACCCCATGACGGAACAAAACATGATACAAATGACAGTGGATATCTGTCAGGCGCTTCAAAAGTGCCACAATCACAAAATTCTGCACCGGGATGTCAAGCCGGACAACATTTTCCTGCCGCTGGATGGCCCGGAACATTTCATCTTGGGGGATTTCGGCTTCTGCCGGAGAATGGAACACAATATCATTCCCCGCTATACAGCAATCGGCACGGAAGGCTTTACCGCGCCGGAAATCCTGCGAGGCAAAACAATTCCAAAGGGGCAGTATAATTCCGACCTGTACGCACTCGCCGCCACGATACACTATCTGATTACGGGAAATCCGTATCATGGCTACTATGACAGGAAACTGGCCTTGAAGAAAATTTCTCCCGCGTTCTGCCACATTATTTACGAAAAGTCCCTGCCGAAAGAACCCGGAGACCGCTATCAGGACGCCGCCGAAATGCTGAAAGATTTACGTCCCCTGCACGGTTCCGGGCGTTCGGTGTCCCGGAACCCGTGGTTCCTGCAAGCGAAACGGGAAATGTTGGCGAACCACTACCAACAGGCCATTCAAACCGCGCTGGACGGCATGGAAAACTCCCCCGACAAACAGGGCGTCATGGACTGTCAGCGCCTCTTGGCCTACTGTCAGTACCACGAGAACCCCAAAAACCCTGATGTGGCGCATACGCTGGAAATGCTCGCCGCACAGGGGGACGATATCGCCCGTTATCTGCGCGCCATGATGGATATCCGCGACGGAAGCGACCGGAAAATAAAAAGCGGCTTCCAAAATCTCCGGCTTTCGGCGGAGGCGGGCTGTGTGCTGGCGCAGTATTATTACGGTCACTTTCTGTTCGGCAACTATCACGAACTGCCCGCCGGGACATATTCCGGCACCAATCCGCAACAGGACGGGCTCCGCTTCCTGTTGCAAGCCGTCGGGACAGGTTTCCCGCCCGCCGCCGCGTATCTCCAAAAGGTACGCACGCAGATGAAACTTTCCCCGGAACTCGCGGACTTCCTGAACCGTCAACTGGAAGATTCCCCGCACTTGAAAGACTTTCTTGCTGAGTTCCCGTCCGACAGGCGGAAATTCATCATTGACCTGCTGTAACGCAGATATTTTCCACGCGGATATTTTCTGACCTGCTGTAACGCAGATATTTTCCGACTTGCTGTAACACGGGACATTTTCTGACCCGCTGTAACGCCTGACACTTTCTGACGAAAGGATGGTCTCTCTGTGATTCGCAACGCGCTGAACGGATGGCGCATTGTCCGCGGGGAAAGCGCGGAACATGCCGTGTTGGTACTCCATACGAGTTGTCTGAACTATGACCTCGGCGAACTCAAACGGCTTGACGGGCTTCCCTTCCCGTGGATTCTCCCGGATAATGTCTACTGGGAACTGGTCTGCATGCGGGATTCCCCGTACTTCCGCGAACGGGCGGAATTTCTGCTCCGCAAGGCCAGCCGCGCCACATGGAATCTGGAACAGTTCTATGAAAAATGTGCCGAACCCGTTGACCCCGCCGACATTTTACTGATACGCCCTCTGCCGCCGATGGTGTTTCTGTTCGGCGACCTGCTCAAACAGGACGAATTTCTACATCATGTCCGCCCGGCGGACAATCTGTACATCGTCCTGCGTTCCGCGTGGGACGCCGCCGACGACACGTTGAAAATCAACGTCTGCGCGCTCTCCAAAGCAAAACAATTCCGCATGTGCAAGCCGATTCCCACCGGACAGCGTACGCAAATTGGCAAACTCTCCGCGCTGAAACTCTGGACGGACGCGTACTGTCGCGGTCGCGCCGTTCACGGCTACGGACTGCGCCCCACAAACATGGACGGTGCCTATGCTAATATCTACACCGACGACAACAACTTCCCCGGACAACTTGTCAAGTGCTACAAGGCCGTCGCCTATAAAGACGCGCACTTGGAACGGCTCCAGCGTCTGCGCGACGCCGGGCAAAGTCCGCCCGTGCGGGGACTGCCGCTGGCCATGCCGCTGGAACTGCTCTATTGTCCGCAAGGCTGCGCGGGCTACACTATGCGCCGCTGTCGCGGCGAACTTCTGCGGGTGTTCGTGCGCGAGACCGGGCGCGACTGGGACAGTCACGACCTCGTGCAAATCTTTCGGAACCTGTTCCGAATCCTGCTCGAACTCCATACCGCCCACATCCTTGTAAATGACCTGTCCTATAACAATGTCCTCATCGACGCCGCCGACGGCGTCAGTCTCGTGGACTGTGACAGCTTCCAGATTCGGGACTACCCCGGCGGCAGTGTCACGCCCTTCTACTGTCACCCGGAAATCGAAATCGACGACTGCTACAACGTCCTGCGCGAACCCCGGCACGAATATTTCGCGCTGGCGGTTCTGTTGTGGCAATGTTTATTTCTGTCCGAAAACCCGCTGACGCAGGTGCGGGACGGCAACGACGAACGCTCCCCCGACTGGCACTCCATGCGTTTCCCGCTGGATGTACACGGCGTCCGCCGCGACGCCCTCGGCGTCGAAGGAAACATTTTAGACATTTGGAGGGACAACCCCGAACCCGTACGCAAAGCCTTTGCCGACGCTTTCCACTTCCGGCAGGATATCAGTATAGGCGCGTGGATACGCACACTCGGACTTTACGAACCGTATTAAGTCCACCGGGACTTTATGAACCGTATCAAGCCGACTGGGACTTTATGAACCGTATCAAGGAGGACAGACACATGGGTACTGTATTTCGCGTCGCCACAAAGGACAAACGCCCCAAATCTCACCTGCCTGTGGCGATTCTGATTGACAAGAGCCTCTCCACCGGCAACATACGCGGCATTATGGAGACTTGCGCACGCGAACTCCTGCAACGTCTCAAAGCCGAACTGACGTTCAAGGGCATTGTCGAAGTGCTGATTGTCTTTTTCAGCGACACCTATCAGGAAGCGGACTTCACGCCGCTGGACAACATCGACCCCGCGAAATTTGTCGTGCCCGAAAGCGAAGGCACCACCAACACCGGAAAAGCCCTGCTGTACGCGCTCGGACAATTCAAAGAAAGAAAAATTGTCTGGCAACAGGCCGGGGAGGACTATTTCCAGCCGCTGATGTTCCTGCTGACGGACGGCAAGCCGACCGCCGGGGAACTCCAAAACCCCAAGTACGCCGAAGCCCACGCCAAAGCGGAAAAGGAAGTCAAAGAGGCCTACGCGGAGGCGGCACGGGAAATCCGGGCATGGGAGGACGGAAGAAAGCTGATATTTATCGCGGCGGGCGTACAGCGCCGCGACGGCGAAAGCGCCGATATGGACAGTCTGCACGAGTTGAGCGAACATGACGACCACATTTTTTCGGTCACGGACGGCGAGGGCTTAGACGGCGTACAGCGCTTTTTCAACGAAATTTACACCATGACGCAACTGGTCTACAAACGGACGCCGCTATCGGAACTCCTGAAAGACGCCTTGGACAATCCCCTCGGCTGACAGCGTTGCCCCGTGCCATAAAAATATTTTCGTGTACTTGTACAAAAATTCAAGTGCTTCTTTGTGCAATACAACGCGAAATATGACGTTATCGACAAACGCGACGGTATATTTTCGTGCAAAATATACAAATTTTTCCGGGAGGCCGTCAAGGAAATGTCAATCATTGTTTTGACGCCGCTGGTATAATGGACGCATAAAGTTTGGGGCGGCTGTGAGACCCCATGCACCTTTGCAATGACACGGTGCGCGGGACAGATTGTGACATTTCGCGGAATGGAAGGGGAGTACGATGGACAATAAATGGATATGTCCGGCATGCGGCGCGGAGAACGTCGAAAAGAATACTTTGAGCGGCATCTGTTGGAGATGCGGCAAACTCAAGAATATGGATATGTTCGACCCGGAACCGGACAGGGCAACGACAAAAAAAGCGGATACGGCGACAACAGCGAATCCGCGTGAAGTGTTCCCGGACCCGGACAAAACGGACAAAACGACAACAGCGAATCCGCGTGAAGTGTTCCCGGACCCGGACAAAACGGACAAAACGAAAACAGCAAATCCGCGTGAAGTGTTCCCGGACCCGGACGACGGAACGACAAACCCGGAACCCGACGACGGAACAACAAACCCGGAGGCGGACGACGGAACGAAAAACCCGAAGCCGGACAACGGAACGACAAACCCGGAATCGAACAGAGGACGGGGGGAGACACACACCGCAACGGACGAAGATTCCTCCCGGCGGCGTTCGGGCTGTATGGTATGGCTGGTCGGACTTGTCGCGGCGCTGGTACTGCTGGGCGTCGGGATATACTTCATGAAAACGCCGCCCGTGACGACACCACCGGATGACGGCACCACCGACGAAGGAGACGCGCACCCGTGGGCGGGGAAATTGCTCTATGTCGACGGCGTGAACGTGTCGCTGTACGCGCCGCTGGAAGGCTACAAGCCGGAATCTATGGCGCGTATGGGCAGTGTGGTCTACTTCACGCAGGAGGGCGGGCTGTACTTCCTGAAAAACGGGGAAGTGTCGCAAATCGACTTGGACGGCTGGGAGGCACAGACTGTCCGTGTCTGGAATGACGAGGAAGTGTTTGTCCTGACGCGTCCGCGGGAGGAGGACGGCGCGTACCGCTACACCATTCTGCATGTTTACGCGAACTCATACGCGGAAGACAGTCTGCTCAGCGCACACTTCACCACCGAATACGGGGACACAATCGCGGACTTTGACATGTACCCGACGGATTTCGCCGTATCTCCGAACGGCAAAACGCTGTGGCTGATTACCCGCCACTTGAAAACTCCGTTATACGACGGGGACACCGAGTACAAGAGCGATACAGAATATACGCTGGACTGCTGTTACTACAGCACGGACAGCGGACGCTATGAGACGGAGACACTCGAAACCAAAGCGGTATTTGAGTACATGGTACCCGATACGAACAGGCCGTACATGCTCTTTGACGCGGACGGAAACCTGTACATTACGGGGCCGGAGGACGCGTTTGTCCGGATTCTGCGCAAGGATGAGCGCGTGTTGGAGACGTTCGCGGGACAGACGATGGACTTGCCCGGCGCAAGTGACGCTGTCATCGGCGTACACGGGCGGAATGATTCCGGGGCGGTGACATTCCTGTACCCGACGGCGCTGGCACTCGACGGACAGTATTTGTACGTCGTGGACGAGGGAACCGTGCGGCGGATTCCGCTCGACGGCGTGCCGGCCGAGGGTATTGACACGCTGGCGGGGAACGTCACGGACAACGCGCAAACCGTTTTGGCGGGGGCGACTGTCAGCGGCGCGGAGGCGCTTCTGTCCACGAGTGCGCGTTCCGGGCTGATAACTCTCGACGACGCGTTACTGCTCAGCGACCCGGAAACGGGCGTCGTGTATACCATTTCAACGAAAGAAGGATGATACCCCATGAAAAGAACGTTGCACAAACTCCTGTGCGGACTGCTTGCCGCGCTGACGCTGATGAGTGTCTCATTAGCGTCGGAAAAAATTCAAGTGGCGGCGTCGCTCAGCACGGTGGGGAGCGTCTCCAGCGCGGTCAACGCCGTGCGGGAACAACTCCAAAACATCGCGGACAGCGGCATGCTGGACACGTCGGAGGGTTCCCGTGTCGCCACGCTGAGCGCGGAACTGGCGATTTACAGCGCCGCAACCGCCGAAGTCCAAGATAGCGAATTGCTTCTTGACACCGAAACCCTGTACACCTTGCCGGAGACCAACGCCCCCACGATATCCGGGGAAAATACCATTCTCGCAACCGTACCGGAAAACGCCCTTTCCGTGACCTTGGCGGAACTGGCGGACAAAGCGCAGGAAGCCCGCGAATGTATCATGGACGAAATCCGGGCGTACGGCGTCCAGACACTCTATGATTTACCCATTGCGGCACGCTTTCTCACGCCCGCGGATATCTCCGTCACGATTGACCCCGACATTGCCGGACTGGACATTCCCGTTTCGCTGGCGGTGCTGGACACCCCCTACTATCAGTTAAAGATAAGCCTTTCGGGCGTGCTGGAAAATCTGTCGGAACCGCTGACCATTGACCTGCGCAACGCGGACGGGGACGGCAAAAAAATTGAGGTCACGCTTTCCGACGACGCCTTTGCCGGGTTCCTGACACTCTGCTTTGACAGCGAAGACACCGACTTGACTAAAATCGTCTTTATCATGGAAACCCCGAACGGCCCGGTATACAACCGCTACCGTTACAACGACATTACCGGGAAAATTGAGGGACATTTTGACAAGTCCGGCACAATCGAGTCCGGCACAACCGAGACAGTCAGCGCGGCTCCCAAAGGAAACTTCACGGATATGAGCAGTGCGCCGAAATCCATACAGGAAGCGGTGCGGAAAGCACAGCTTCAAGGCGCGGTCGCGGGCTATCCGGATGGCACATTCCGCCCGGATAACGGCGTGACGCGCCGGGCATTCGCAAAGATGTTAATGGAAATGCTCGACGAGACCGACTACCGCCTGAATATTTCCATGACCGATGTCCCGCGCAACGATTCCTTTTACCCGTACGTGGCGACTGTGGTTCGGAAAAAGTACATGACGGGATACACAGAGACCTTTTTCGGCGCGGCCGACCCCGTAACCCGTCAGCAGGAATGCGCCGTGATAGGACGCGTTCTGGAAAAGCGCGGCTACATGAAAACCATGACCGAAGACAAAATTGCCACGCAGATTCAGCGCTACAAGGACAGCAATCAGATTACTATCAAGGACGCCAGAGCCTGTATCGCGCTCCTGACGGAAAAAAAGGTCATCGCGCCCGACGCGAAGGGCAATTTTAACCCGACGCACAACATGAACCGTGGCGAAACAGTGGAATTACTCGTCGCCCTGCTCGATGTCCCCTTCCAGTCGTAAACACACGCTCTCCCCGCCGGGAATGTTGTCCGAAATCGCGCCACCCTCCCCGCCGGGGAGGGTACTTTTTTGTCAAGAATCCTTGTACACATACAGTCTGAATCTGTGCAGGATGTTTCTTGAAATCGGGCGAAGTGTCGCTATAATATTCCACAGGCAGAGTAGGCGCGCAGGCCGCAGACCGGAAAGACGGGGAGTTGCTTTCCGGCGGGCGGGACATGGTTCCGTCAGGATACGCGCCGCATCCCGCTGCCGTATGGGGCTTCCCGTGCGGCACATCCGAAAACGGACTGCCAATCTTTTACAGGAGGCTCTTTCTTATGACACCTGTCCGTTACGCTCATCCGTTCTCGGCGGCGTACTGGCGCGACGCCGCCGCCGAAATCCGCGACTTGCGGAAACTGGTCTTTGCCGCGCTCATGATTGCGCTTTGCATTGTGCTGGGCTATCTCCCGGCGGTTACGCTTCCCTACGGCGGGCGCGTGACATGGGGCTTTCTGGCGCGGGCGCTGTGCGGGTACGTCTGCGGCCCGGTGCTGGGGGTGCTGTTCGGGTTCGCGGAGGATATCCTGAGTTTCTTTCTGACGGGCGGGGGCGGGTATCCGTTCTTCTTCGGCTACACGCTCACGACTATGCTTGGCGTGCTGATATACGCGCTGTTTCTGTATCGGGCGGACTTGACGGTGTGGCGCGTCGTCGCGGCGAAACTGCTCACAAACGTGGAGAATGTCGTACTGGGCGCGTTGTGGATGTCGATACTCAGCGGCAAGGCGTATCTGGTAACGGCGTCGGCGAGCGCTATTAAGAATCTGGTGATGTTGCCGGTACAGGCGGCTTTGCTGTACGGACTGCTGACGCTTCTGTTACCGCCCCTGAAACGCGCCGGACTGATTTCGCGCTGATAACACTGTCCGAAACGGCGCAACGCGCCACGCAACACAAAGCGCCCTCTCCCGTATGACACGGGGGAGGGCGTTGCAATGTCCGGACGCGTCGGGCTTCCCCGGCGTCCGACACGACCCGGCGACTTACGCTGTTTTCAGGTGTATAACGCACTCCGGCAGATTATAGAAGGGTTCCTGTGCCGTCGGCGACAGGTTTTCCACAACGTTCGACTGCATGAGTACCGTATTACACGCGAAGCAAATCGGGATTATCGGAGACTGTTCTTTGAGATGTTGACAGAGATTGCGCATGGCCTCGACGCGGTCGGACGCCGCGACGTACTGCTCTAACAGTCCAGCCATACGGGCGTCAGACCAGCCGCTGTAATTGAGATTCCCCCACGACGCCACCAGCGCCGACAAATTCCAGTCGGCGGTCATACGGGTTTCGCAGTAGCACAAGTCGAACTCCCGATTCCGCGCCGCCTCCCGGAAGGCCTCCCACGGCAGGGACTTGACCTGTACGGGGATTCCCATGGCGCGGTAGTTCTCGGCGATGGACTTCGCCACGGATACTTTGAAACTGTTGTCGGAGTTGACCAGTAATTTGAGTGTGCGGCTGCCCTCGTACCACATGGAGTTGAGCATTTCGGAGACAGTTTCTACGGAGTAATCGGTTTCAAGGTCTGTGGGGTACAGTCGGGAATTGGGGCTGACCGGGAACTGTGACGGCGTACCGTGTCCGGACAAAAACGCGCTGACGATACTTTCCCGGTTGATTCCGGTCATGAGGGCGCGGCGGAACGTCGTAATATTCATAGGCCACGCGGCTTCTGTGTTGCAGACAAGGTAATGGATATCGGTTGTAGCGGCGTCGGCGTAGCGGATATCACCCGTGACACCCACCGACGCGCCGGAGCTGAAGTCCGTTACCATTAACTGTACGTCGTGGGAACTGAACTTGTAGAGCAGGGACGCGCCCACGTCCACAAGCGCGATACGTTCGACGGGACGTGTCAGGCCGCGCCACCAGTTGGCGTTAGGTGCCAGACACGAGCCGTAATCGTCGACATTGTAGCGGTAAGGCCCCGTGCCTAACGGGGCGCGACCGTTGCCCTGTTTACAGATTGGCACGTCCAGCAGAGCCGGGAAACCGCTGTTGGGCGCGTTGAGATTGATAGTCACGGACATGTCTTTGGATGTAATGGAGGTAATGCGGGAGAGGCGGGAGCGGTAACGTGCCGACTCGCGGGCGCGTTCGAGTGATTTCCGCACGTCCGCGCCGGTTAAGTACGAGCCGTCGGAGAACGCCACTTCCCAGCGCAGATTGAACGTGTAGGACGTGAAATTGTCGTTACAGGTGTAGCGTTCGCAAAGATAATTTTCAGGCTCTAACTGTTCGTCGAGCCGGAAGAGGCCTTCGTACATCAGCGACGCCACGACCTGTTGCGCGCCGTCTGGGCAGTCGTAGGGGTTCATGGACTTGTCCGCCTCGTAGGGCAGGGAGAAGCGCCACGGGAGACTTGCCTGTGACGGTTTAGTTTCGGTCTTGACTGTTTCCTGTTCTTCAATGGGAATGAGGCCGCTTTCCTCGCGGTCAAGTTCCTCCTCGTCGGACGCGCACGCGCTCAGCAACACGCACAGCGTCAGCGACCAACACAACAGCCGCCGGGCGCGTACAGCGGACTTGAACCATATCATATTTCGGAAAAGGCGCACGGAATCCCTCCCTATCATCGGAAAATCCCCTGAAATCACCGTGAACCGGTCATTTCAGGGGGTCCCATGTGTGGCGCAGAAGGAGGGATTTGAACCCTCGCGCCGGGTTTTAACCAGCCTACTCCCTTAGCAGGGGAGCCCCTTCGGCCTCTTGGGTACTTCTGCATTGCGTATGATGGGCTTGAAATGGTACCACGACTGGCGGAGAGGGTGGGATTTGAACCCACGGACGTGGAACACACGTCGCCGGTTTTCAAGACCGGTTCCATCAACCGCTCGGACACCTCTCCAAATATTTCCAACTGCCACGCGTTCAACGGGCGTCGGCGCTTGGAAACGTCCTCGGACTGTCGGACAGTATACCACACTTCTTACGGCTTTGTCAACTGTTATTTGAAAAAGTTTTGCGGTTTGCCCGCAAAAAAAGCGGAAATCGGTCATTTTGTGTCAATTCGACTACTTTCCACGAAATCGCGGTTGTATTGCCGCCGGAAATCGTGTAAAATGACAGGCAAGGAAAAATACTGTTCAGGCGGAAAGGGGTCTTGCCCATGTTATTGTATATTCTTTCCAGCGTGGTGGCGTTGGGACTGCTAATTGTCGACCAGTGGTCGAAAGCGTGGGTCACGCAACATATGAACCTCGGCGAAACCGCGCCTTTGTTCGGAAATCTGCTGGAACTCAACTGCGTCCACAATTACGGCGTGGCGTGGTCACTGTTTTCTGGTATGCGCTGGCTACTGGTCATCGTGACAGGGTGTATTGTCGTGGCGGTGGCGGCGGTGCTGGCGCTTCGGCTGATACGTCACCCGGCGGGCGTGTTCGCGGCGTTTCTGATTCTCAGCGGCGGACTGGGCAATCTGATAGACCGTATCTTCCGGGGATACGTCGTGGATATGATTCACCTGTTATTCTGGCCGAGTTACCCCACGTTCAATGTCGCGGACATGTGCGTGGTGACGGGGTGCGTTATCTGGATATTCTACGCCTTACTGGCGCACGAACCCTCCCCGGAACAGTTAGCGAAACAGCGGGAGAAAGTCCGGGCGGCGCGTCAGGCGCGGAAAAATGCCCTCATGCGGGAGCGTCACGGCGCGAGCAGTGTACGCACGTCGGTGGACTACGGGAGCGGCGACGTGAAGCCGTCCGGCGCGGGAAACAACAGGAGCGGCGACGTGAAGCCGTCCGGCACGGGAAACAACAGGAGCGGCGACATGAAGCCGTCCGGCAACAAAGGCAATCCCGCCATAGACAAGGGCAGGGATAACGCGCCGGGAAGTGACACGCCGTGACGCTGTACGCCGATATTTCGGACAGCGGGACGCGCTTGGATACTTGGCTTGCCGCGCAGGTCGACACCTTGACACGTTCGGCGGCGGCGCGTCTGCTGGAACACGGCGCGGTCACAGTCGATGGCGTGGCGGCGTCGAAAAGTACGCGTCTCCGCGGCGGCGAACAAATTACGGTCACACTGCCGGAGCCGGAACCGTTGGACGTACGCCCGGAGAATATCCCGTTGGATGTGGTGTACGAGGATTCGGACGTGATAGTTGTCAATAAGCCCGTGGGAATGGTCGTACACCCCGCGCCCGGACACCCCGACGGAACCCTTGTCAACGCGTTACTGTACCACTGCGGCGGGACATTATCGGGAATCAACGGCGCGTTGCGTCCGGGCATTGTACACCGTATCGACCGCGACACGACCGGCTTAATTATCGCCGCGAAAAACGATACCGCCCACCAGAGTTTAGCCGCGCAACTGCAAGACCATACCTTGTCGAGAATTTACCGTTGTCTGATAGTCGGCGCGCCGCGTGAGGACGCCGGAACCGTCAACGCGCCGATTGGGCGTTCCGCGAAAGACCGCAAGAAAATGGCGGTCACGCCGGACGGACGCCCCGCCGTGACACACTGGAAGGTTATCGAACGTCTGCGGGGCTGCGCTGACTTGGAATGTCGCCTTGAAACAGGCCGTACACACCAGATACGCGTACACATGGCGTATATCGGACATCCGGTGTTAGGGGATTCCGTGTACGGCGCGGCGGTGTCAGGACTGACGGGGCAGTGTCTGCACGCAACGGGGTTACGGTTCGTCCACCCGCGCACGGGAGAGAGAATCGAATTATCATGCCCGTTGCCGGAAGAGTTCCTCCGCGCCCGCGACAAACGCAGATTGTGAAACGGGGAATGTTATGGAAATCAGATACACAAAGGCGGCGGCAAAGTATTTGGAATCTCTGGACAGAGAGACAAAACGCCGGATTCTCGCCGGAATTATGGGATTGACACAAACTCCACCCGTGGGAGACATTAAAACACTCAAAGGATATTCTGACGGGCGTCTCCGTCTCCGCGTGGGAAAATACCGTGTTGTATACAGGTATGACCGTGACGGCGTAATTGAGATTCTTCAAGTTCTTGACATCGACAGTCGCGGCGGGATTTATAAACGGAAGGAGAAGCGATAATATGGCTCCCATTGCGCAACGAATCGCCGAAATGGTGGATATACTGCCGGAAACTGACCAAGCGTTGGCGTTGGCTATGGTTGAAAAACTGGTTCTGGCATGGGACCCGGATTTTACCAAGGTCACGCCGGATGAGGACGCCGCGATAACGCAGGCCATTCGGGAAATGGACGCCGGAGAGTATGTCCCCCATAGCGCTATCAATTGGGATTGAACGGAACGCCCCGCCCGGCGAAACCGGGTGAGGGCGTTTTACTGTGTCGATTTCGGACAGCGTTTTCACAGCGGCGGGAGCGCCCAGCCAATCAGTAACGCGCCGTCGTCGACGGAAATTGACGCTTTGTCGTCCGTGATATGGTTGCTGACGCCTAACGGGAAGTCGCACGACAACTCCGCGCCGTCGAGCGGATAGAGTACGCCGCGAATGGTCACGCCCTTGGCGCGGCTTGTCAGCGCGAACACGGACAGTAAACCGTCGGGCAACAGGCGCGGCACCTCGAAGGATTCATTTTCAATGGCAGTCCACACGAAGTCTCGCCCGTACAGAAAGCCTCGCGCCTTACGGCGGCACAAGTACAACAGCCCTTGCAAATTGGCTACCGTATGGTCCATACGTCCGCCGCCGGTGCCGCCGTAGATGTGGAACTCGGTACAGTTCCGGGAAAGTCCGGCTTTGAGCGCTAACATGGTGTCGGTATCGTCCTTCATGACGGGGACGCGCTCGACATGCGGGACACTGGTCAAGTCGGACGGTTCGTCCATGGAATCGAAATCGCCGATGAGCAAGTCCGGGGACAGGCCGATTTCCCGGCAGAGGCGGAACCCGGCGTCGGCGGCAATGACGTAATCCCCGGAAACGGGCGACTTACGCAGGCCATCGAACTCGGCGGCGGAAAATACGAAACAGCGGCGCATGATAGCACATCCTTTCAAGAAGTTTTCACGCCCAGCCAGACCGGGAGCGGGTCACAGAGCGGGCGGCAGTCGGAATCCAACAGCAGAACCCGCAGATTCCACACGGCGGGGAGCGTGAAGGACACGCTTCCGGCGTCGGCGGACACGTTTTTCATGTCGACGGACAGAAACTGCCCTGTCCCGCCGAAGTACGCCAGCGCCACGGTGACGGGCGCGGAGTTCTCCAGTGTCACGGACAGCGCACCGTTGGAGGGCATGACAGCGGTTATCGCGTAGTGCGGAACCCGCTCAAAGAGTACGGCAAAGTTATGGTCTCTGATGACGTTCTGGAAAACGTACTCGGAGAGCAGACCCATTTCCACGCCGTCAATACGCACGGACTGCACACGGTAGCCGGGATTCGGGCTGATAACATATTTTTGGGCAGTCCCGGCGCGGACGCGGGTATCTCCGGCGGGCGAGACGGTGCCGCCGTCCCCGACATACGCCGTGATGATATAATAGGTTTCAGGTTCCGGTTCGGGTTCCGGTTCCGGTTGGGGTTGGGACTGATACGCGGTAAAGTATCCGGGCGCGGACGGCGTGTCAATGCGGGCGTACTCCTTATCGGTGTGACTGTTGCTGAACTTGGTACCGTTGCCGCCGACAAGTGACCGGCAGTCCATAAACATGCCGGGACTTCCCGTGTACTGGTCGCGCTCGGCGACAAGAGCGGTTGTGAATTTGTCGGACACGTAGATGGTTTTCAGATTGGAACAGCGTTCAAACATATTGTGCATGTCCGTGACATGGGAAGTGTCGAAGCTGGACAGGTTCAGCGTGGTCAGCGCGGAGCAGACCCGGAACATCATACTGGTGTCCTTGGCGCTGGCGGTGCTGAACCCGGACAGATTCAGTGTCGTCAGCTTGGAGGAGTAGGAGAACATATTGTGCATTTCGGTGACATGAGAGGTGTCCCAGCCGGACAAGTCCAGCGTCGTCAGACTGGAACAACTGTGGAATGTGTACATCATGTAGGAGACCTTGGAAGTGTCGAAGGAGGATACGTCCAGTTCCGTCAGACTGGAACAGTTGGAGAACATGTAATTCATGTATTCGACATTGGAAGTGTCGAGATTCCGCAAGTTCTCGAAGCGTTGCAGATTGGTAAAGCCGTAAAACCAGTAACTTGTCCCGGTGGGGCGGATGGTGTCGGCGAATGAGACCACGCGCACGGACTGACGCTCGTTATACCACGGAATGTCGGAAAGCGCCCAGAAGGTGTCATTCAGGTCGACCTCGTATGTTTTGCTGACGGTCTTGCCGGACTGCGGGGTGTTGCCGTGCTGGAAAACCATGGTGCCGTCCGTGTAGAGAATGGCGTACACGTTGTCGGCGGCGTGCGTCGTTATCACGGGAAACAGTATCATCAGAGCGAACAGCGCCGCGCATACGTGGAGGAAATATTTTTTCATATTGTATGCCTCTTTCAAGTAAGGAAATTGTCCGGGCGGGAACACGTTCACCCAATCGACACCGGCACGGCGTCGCGGAGCGGGCGGCAGTCGGAATCCAACAGCATGACACGCGCCGTATCCGCGGCGGGGAGTGCGAAGGATACGCTTCCGGCGTCGGCGGACACGGCTTTCAGGTCGGCGGACAGGAATTTCCCGCTTTTGTCGAAGTACGACACCGCGACGGTCACGGGGTCGGGACTGTTCAGCGCGACAAGCAGGGCGTCCCCGTCGGGCGTGACCGCCGCCGCGACATACGCCGCGCCGCGTACGGACAGGGACGGGATGTCGCAGTCAGGGACGGACAACGCGCCGTCACGGTTCAGGGAAATTTCGATATCCTGTCCCCGTCCGGTGCCGGTGAGTGTGACGTTCCCGTACTGGATATCGTCGAAGTCGGATTGCAGGGAGACGGCGTAGGTATCGCCGGGGGAAGCGCTGGCAACGGTGACGGCGTTGGATTTGGAGGCGTCGTCGACGGCGAAGGAAACCGTGTCGGCGGTCGTGGACACGCTCGCGCTCATGTGCTGGTCGCTCATGGTGGCCTCAAGGGTGATATCGTCGCCGGTGGAAATACTGTACGCGTCTTTCGGCAGGAATACAGTCCGCTCTTTTGACCAGTACATGGACAGTTCCGGCATTTCGTAAATGTCGTCGCGGGCGGTGACAAGTTGCCCGTTGACAAGTTTCGCTACTTCCTCGTCCTGTTTGTTTCGGATAGAGAGGTTTTCGGCGTTGACAGTCAGTATCTGGCTCATGGCGTTAGGGCGTCCGCGATTCTCCCAGATACTTTCCAGCGTGTCGTAGGGTACATAGGATATGGAACACGCACTATCGCCCCAGACGCCGTAGCCGCCCATATCGTAACTCCACGCGGACGCGTTTTGAATCGTCAGGGCGCGCAATTGACCGGGGAAGTTGCAATCATAAATTTGGAGCGTGGCGGCGGTATCGCTGACATTTTCCGCGTCGACGGCTAAGAGCGCGTGTCCGCCGACGCCGTTCTTTGTGACGGCAACGAATACGGGTTGCCCCTTGGCGGCGGCGTCCCGCACGGCGCTGACCAGCGGCATGAGGGACTGTCCGGGCTGGAAAGTGTGATTGGCGCGGGCTTTCGAGAAGGCTTCCGTATACTGCGAAATCTGCATGGCCTCGACAAACGTTCTCACGGAAAGACTGCCGTTCATGTCGCCGACGCCCAGCGACCACACGTCGTTTTTGCCGAACGCGGACGGCGTTACCGCGTCATTGGCGTAAAACAGCGCGGCGGAACCTGCCATTCCGGCGCAATTGCCGCCCCACGCCGAACCCGTGGCGACACGTTTGTATTGGAGTTTGCCCGCGACGGTCTGACCGAAAATCAGAAAGAACGATTCCGGCGGGATGGGATAAGTATCGAGGCCGGGGCCGGTGGACTTGTAGCCGAAGTCTTTCATACTGTTGCCGAAGGCGTAGGCGTCGCGCCGGACATCGAAAGATTTTTGCACGAGTGCGCCCTTTTCGCTGAAGTAGCCGGGGGCGGAGGGCGTGTCGAGGCGGGCGTAGGCCTTGTCGACGTGGGCGGCGTCATACTTGGTACCGTTGCCGCCTGTCAGTGCCGCGCAGTCGCGGAACATGTCGCCGCTTTGCGTGACGGCGGCGGTTGTGAACTGGCCGGACGCGTAAACGGTTTTGAGTTTGGACGCGCCCGCGAACATGGAAGCGGTATTCCCGACATTGGCGGTCTCGAAGCCGGACAAGTCCAGTGTTTGCAGGCTTGCGCAGTTTCGGAACATGCACGACATGTCCGTGATATTCATGCTTTCAAGGTTCTGGATATCGTCCACACGTTCCAGCTTGGAAAAACCGTCAAACCAGCAGGCCGTAGCGTAAGGCCGCACGGGTTCCGCGAATGACACGACGCGCACAGTGTCCTTGACCGCGTTCCACGGCGGCGGGGACTTCTCCGTGTATACGCTCATCGGGTCGAAATTGTACGTGTTCCTGACAGTCTTTCCAGACTGCGGCGTGTTGGCATTCTGAAAGGCAAGCGTGCCGTCGTCGTAGAAAAGCGCGTACATGCCATCGGGATAAACGGGGATAATGCTTTCCGTAGGCTTGCCGCTGTCGCCCGCCGCGTGGGACACCACGGAAAACAGCGTCAAAAACACACACAGCGCCGCGCATACGCGCAGGAATTGCCTTTTCATGTGGTGTGCCTCCTGTCACGTTAGAATTTCGGGGGACGGTCGCCCCGTGCCGCCTCCCCGGAGGGAGGGCAAGGGCGTCATTTCATCACATACAAGAAGCGTTCGCACAGAGGCCGGAAACTGTCATCGAACAGCATAAAGTAGGCCTTGTGGGCGTTGTCGAACGTCAGGAGGACATTTCCGGCGTTGGCGGGTACGCTATGGGTGGACGCCGATACAAATTGCCCCTTGGCGTCGAAGTACGAGACCGCTAATGTCACGGGGGCGGGATTGCTCAACGTGACGCGGTTGCCGCTGACGGCGGTGATTTCGTAAGTCCCCAGTGTCACGCGGACAGGCTGGAACGCGGCAAGCGTCAACGTTTTCCCGCCGGTGCCGGTGATGTTGGTTCTTACTTTGTTACTGTCGAACGTGAACACAGCTTCGCCGGAGGCGTCCGCGCTGGCCTGAAACGCCATCCGGGCGAGTACAAGTGTCTCACCGGCGTTGACTTTGTACGGGTTCGCGCCGCCGCCGCTGACCGAGATGAAGCCGCTTTTCTTGCCGTTGCCCGTCATAGTCCACTCGTAATCGCTCGACAATGCACTGTTATTCTGATACGGGTTTCTTGTGAAGGGGCTTGTACCTGTATAGGGCGTGACTTTCGCCGGGTCGTAATAGAGTTTCGCGGCGAACCCGGAGACATCGACGGCGGCGGCGGTCTTGTTCTGGAAAGCGACTGTCAGCACGAACATGTCACCGGGGGAAACGGCGCTGATTTCCGGGGCGGAATCGGGGTCGAATGTGGTTCCCGCCGTGAAACGCTGGATGTTGGTCACAGTCAGTTGATAACCGCTGTCCGCCGCGCCGACGGGAAATGCCGTCATGCCGCAGAGTGCCGCCAGCGTCAGCAGGACACAGAACAGGCGTTTGAATATTCGCATAAAAAAGCCTCCTTCAAAGTTGGTAGCGTCGCGGAAGCGGTTCCCCGTGCCGCACAGCACTTGTTACAGTGTCGCGGAAGCGGTTCCCCGTGCCGCACAGCACTTGTTACAGTGTCGCGGAAGCGGTTCCCCGCGCCGCACAACGTTTGTTACAGTGTCGCGGAAGCGGGCAGACAAAGCGGCCTTCCGTCCGGGTCTGTCAGGAACACCGACACCCGCGCCGCGCCCGTGGGATTCAATGTGGCGGAGTAAGTCCCGGCGGACGATATCTCCCGCACAACCGCCGACAGGAATTTCCCGTTGCCGTCGAAGGCCACGAAATAGAGCGGCGCACCCGCGTCGGGGTCGCCCTGTACGGTCACATACACAGTCCCGTCACCGGAGACCGCCGCGCCGGAAAGCGACACAGCGGCGTCGAAAAATGTCACCTGATAGGAAAAGTCGCTGATATCCTTGCCGGACTTGTCTTTCAGGCCGCTGATGGACACGGTATAGGTACCGCTGTAGTCCTCCACGCCGTCCGGGCGGAAGATGATACAGTCCCGGATTCCATACCCGCCGGTGTCGACATGGAAATACAGTCCGGCATTGGCGGCGGTGTAGGATTCCGCGCCGGAGAATGTCCATGTTTTGCCGTCGTCGCGCCGGAGCGTGACTGTCAAATCGGCCTCGACCGGAACCGCGTAACGGTTCAGGTTCAGGGACACACTCCACGCCTGATTCACGTTGAACAGTTCCGACGGGAAATTCCCGGACGCGGGCCACGCCACGAAATCATAGTCCGCGGCGGGCGCGCTCTTGTCGAAGACTTTTTCCGTCGTACGCTTGCCGGCGTAGCCGAAGCCGATTTTCCCCATGGCGGGGTTTAACTGCCAGCGGCGGTGTCCGAGGCGGCTGATATTGCCGCTGTCGGAATCGTTCATGAAACCGTCGACGGCACCGGTCAGCGAGTAGCCGGAGGCGATATTACTGGAAGAGGTCGCGGTTTTGGCCTTCTCGTAGAAATCATCGTCCATGTCGTCGGGTTTGGCGGGCGAGTGGCTGAACGTGGACGCCGCAAGCAGTACCGCGCCGTACTGGGCATTCTCGTTGAGCGCGTCGTCGAGCGCCACGGGTTGCAGTCCCGCGATACGGCGCAACATGTTGAGGCGGTTGAGCGCCGCCTGTAACGCTTCCGCTTTGAGTTTGCCGGGGGCGTAGGGCGCTTTGAGCGACGGGGCGTCGTCGAACAGTTCCGCCGGGAGTGTCAGCGGGTTTTCGGAGAGCAGAGCGGCGATTTCCTGACGGGAGAGTTTGTCAAGGGATTTGTCGCCGCTTGGCAGATTGGTTCCGGCGGCGGCCTGTTTGCTGTCGGCGTCCAAAAGCGCGGCCTCCGCGTCGGGACATTCGGGCGGTTCCCCCAGACAGGACACAAGTTCCGAGGCGTACGCCCACACCGAGAGCGTCAGCAGAAGCGCCCCGACAAGCAGTATATTCCGGTAGCGTGTTTGCATACAAATTCCTCCTGTTCATTGTTTTCAGAGTACGCGGGATTGAAGCTATCATAGCAGATACCGGCGGAAATTACAAGGACGCGGCGCAAAGAATCACTGTGGGACGCGTACGGCATAGGATGAGCCGGGAGGGGAACGCGTATGCTTTATGAACGGGCAAAGGCCGTGGCGTACGCCCACAAATGGGCGTTCGGACGCAATCCGGCCTACTACGACTTCGAGAATATCGGCGGAGACTGTACAAACTTCGCGTCACAGTGTATCCACGCGGGCGGGGGCGTGATGAACTTTACGCCGACATTCGGCTGGTACTACGTCAGCGCGGCGCGGCGCGCCCCGGCGTGGACGGGCGTGGAATATCTGTGGAACTTTCTCACGCGTGACAAGCGGAGTGTGGGGCCGTACGGGCGGCCCTGCGGACTTTCCGAACTGAAACCCGGCGACATTGTACAGTTATCGTTTGACGGCGAGACGTACACACACTGTCCGGTGGTGGTGTCGGCGACGCCAGGCGAAATTCTGATTGCCACCCACACGTACGACGCCGACAACCGCCCGTTGTCGAGTTACGACTACCGGAAACTCCGCTGTCTGCACATCACGGGCGTGAACGCGCCATAAAACAAAAATCCCCCGGAACGGGGGATTTTTCTGTGTCAAATTCCGCCGCTGTCGCTCCCTTCCATATTGTCGTGACTGCGGATACCGCGCCGGATGTCGGCGAGGTCATAGGGTACCGTCTGATAGACGCAGTAATTGAGCCAGTTAGCGTACAGCAGATGGGCGCAGCTCCGCCACGTGACAAGGGGTTCCCGCGACGGGTCGTCGCCGGGGAAATAGTTCACGGGGATTTGGATATCAAGCCCGGCGCGTACGTCGCGCTCGTACTCTTTTTTGAGTGTGTCGCGGTCGTACTCGGCGTGTCCCATGAGAAAGACCTGCCGGCCTTGGTCAGTCTTGACGGCGTAGACGCCCGCTTCCGGCGACGCCGACAAAATTTTCAAATCCGGCACGGCCTCAATATCGGCGCGGGACACGGTGGTGTTGCGCGAGTGCGGCACGTCAAACACGTCGTCGAAGCCGCGGAACAGAATAAATTTCTTGTCCTCCACCTGATGACGGAACACGCCGAACAGTTTTTTATCGAGGGTACGCTTCTGTATGCCGTAGTGATAGTAAAGCGCGGCCTGTGCGCCCCAACAAATATGCAGTGTCGAATGGACGTGGGTTTTGCTCCACTCCATGATGTCGCACAGTTCCGGCCAGTAGTCGACCTCCTCAAAGGGCATGAGTTCCACGGGCGCGCCGGTGATAATCAGGCCGTCGAAGTCGCGTTCCCGCACGTCGTCGAAGGTTCGGTAGAAGGCTATCATATGTTCCTGCGACGTGTTCTTGACGCTGTGTCCGGACGGGGCAATCAATTCGAGTTCGATTTGTAAAGGGGTATTGCCTAACACACGCGCCAACTGCGTTTCGGTCTCTATTTTGGTGGGCATGAGGTTGAGTAAGAGGATTTGCAAAGGCCGGATATCCTGTCTGACGGCGCGGGTCTCGGTCATGACAAAGATATTTTCGGCGGTGAGCGTGGCAGTTGCCGGGAGGCGGTTCGGAATCTTAATGGGCATATCGTCACTTCCTTGGACAGAGTAGCGCCGGACAGCGTGTCACTGTCCGGCACGGTATCACGCGGGGGCGGACGGCGCAACGCGCCGGATGAGGCGTCACTTCAAGGCGTCGAACGCCTGCGCCATATCGGCAATGAGGTCATCTTTGCTTTCCAGTCCGCAACTCATGCGCACCAGTCCGGCGGGGATTCCGGCGGCGTCAAGTTCGGCGTCGGTCAACTGCCGGTGGGTACTCGTGGCGGGATTCAGACAGCATGTCACGGCGTCGGCGACATGGGTTTCAATGGCGGCGAGTTTCAGGGAGCGCATAAATGTTTCGGCGGCGGGGCGTCCGCCCTTCATCACAAACGATACCACGCCGCAGGAGCCGTTGGGGAGATACTTTTGAGCCAGTTTGTAATACGGGTCGGACGGGAGGCCGCAGTAGTGGACGGTCTCGACTTCCGGGCGCGTCGTGAGAAATTCGGCGACAGCCTGTCCGTTTTCGCAGTGGCGCGGCATGCGGACATGTAAACTTTCTAAGCCCAGATTCAGGTAAAACGCGCTTTGGGGCGACGGCGTGGAACCGAAGTCGCGCATAAGTTGCGCGGTACATTTCGTGATGAACGCGCCGCCCTGTCCGAACTTCTCCGCGTAGGTAATGCCGTGGTAACTCTCGTCGGGAGTACAGAGGCCGGGGAATTTGTCGGCGTGTGCCATCCAGTCGAAGTTGCCGGAGTCGACGATAGCCCCGCCGACGGCGACGCCGTGACCGTCCATGTACTTGGTCGTGGCGTGCGTGACGATATCCGCACCCCACGCAATCGGGCGACACATGACCGGCGTCGGGAACGTGTTGTCGACGACCAGCGGTACGCCGTGGGCGTGTGCGACACGGGCGTACTGTTCGATATCCAGCACGGTCAGGGCGGGATTGGCGAGTGTTTCGCCGAACAGGGCTTTTGTATTCGGGCGGAACGCGGCGTGTAATTCCTCCTCGGTGCAGTCGGGGCGGACAAACGTCACGTCGACGCCCATTTTCCGCATGGTGACATTGAACAGATTGAACGTGCCGCCGTAAATCGACGCCGCCGACACGAAATGGTCTCCGCAGTTGGCGAGATTGAACATGGCGAAGAAATTCGCGGCCTGTCCGGAGGAAGTCAGCATACCGGCGGTTCCGCCCTCCAAGGCGGCGATTTTCGCGGCAACCATGTCGCAAGTCGGATTCTGGAGCCGGGAGTAGAAATAGCCGCTTGCCTCCAAGTCGAACAGTTTCCCCATGTCCTGTGAAGTCGCGTACTGGAACGTGGTGGACTGGATAATGGGAATCTGCCGGGGTTCGCCGTTCTTGGGCTGGTACGCCCCGCGTACGCATACGGTCTCGATGTGGCGCTCAGACATAATGAACACTTCCTTATTTTACTTGCCCTCCCCCTTTGGGGGAGGGTGGCGCGTCAGCGCCGGGTGGGGGCGACGTTCAGACGTTGGGCTTTTGCATATTGACTTTGCCGTCGTTAATCAGATGGACGTTCAGATGGTCATAGGTCATTTCGACGCCCGCTTCCTCGAAGGCCGGACGCAGTGCGGCGGTCAGCGCAAACAGGACATTCCAGTATTCCCGCGCCGGTGTCCAGCAGAAAATAGTGTACTCAATGGCGCTGGGACCGTAGTCAGTGACGCAGTATTTCGGGGCGGGGTCCTCAAGGACATTCTCCGTACGCGCCACGGCGGTGCGGAGCGCGGACATGACACTTTCCGTCGGCGCGTCGTAGGACGCCGTGACTTTCACGGTTACGCGGCGGCGTCCGAGACGCGTATAGTTGATGACCCGTGAAGAGGCCAGTTCCTTGTTGGGAATGAACACGTTGTAGCCGTCAAGGGTCATCAGGCGGGTGTGGTGCAGGTCGATTTCCTCCACGGTGCCGACGGTGCCGGAAATTTCGATAATGTCATTAATGGCGAAGGGGTGCGCCGAGAAAAGCACAAGCCCGCCCGCGAAGTTGCTTAAAATGTCCTCCGAGGCCAGCGTAATGCCGAGGGACACAACCGACAACAGCGCCACAAAGGACGACATGTTAATACCTAAGCCCTGCGCCACGATAACCACTGTCAGGATGTACATGGCGTATTTCAGGAGATTGGCAATCAGGTTGCGGATACGCTTGTCAAGGGGGGTTCTCTCCAGAAGTCCGGTGACAATGCGCATTATCACGCGGATTGCAATCAGGCAGACCACGAACGTGACAACCGCCGTGAGGAGGTGTCCGAGCGTATAGCCGCCGATGGATGTGTTGAGCAGGGCAGTAAGGTTCATGTTGCCCATGTTACCAACTCCTTTGTGATGGTCGTATCCCGGCGAAAGCCGAAACTTATGCCATTATAGGCGGGTACGCGCCAAATGTCAAGAAAGCGTGTCAAGGAATCGCGGATTTCACACACTGGAAATATGCACAAGGCAGGCTTGCACAATTTGTACATGTTTTTTGAACGCTACTTCTTGACAATCTTGTATAGACAAGTTAAGATGAACCTGTCCCGAAAACGCACGGTTTCAGTCATGTGAGGAGGAGAACGACATATGGGCAAATTTACAGAGGACTCAAAAGAACTGCTGGCCGCAATCGGCGGAAGCGAAAACATCGCGGCGGTGTCCCACTGCATTACCCGCATGCGGTACGTACTCATGGACCCCAAAAAGGCCGACATCAAACGCATTGAGCGCATACCCTCCGTCAAAGGCACCTTCACGCAGGCCGGACAGTTTCAGGTGATTATCGGCAACGAAGTCGCCGACTTCTATGACGATTTCGCGGCGGTATCGGGCGTGTCGGGGGTGTCCAAGGAACAGGTCAAGAGCATGTCGAAGCAGAATCAAAACGTTCTGCAAAAACTCATGACCTCTTTGGCGGAGATTTTCGCGCCGCTGATTCCGGCGATTGTCACGGGCGGCCTGATTCTGGGCTTTCGTAACGTCATTGACAGCATGGAAGTTTTCAACGGCGCGACACTCGTCAGTCAAAGTCAGTTCTGGGCGGGCGTCGACCATTTTCTGTGGCTGCTGGGTGAAGCCGTATTCCATGTCGGCATTCCGGTGGGTATCTGCTGGACGGTCATGAAGAAAATGGGCGGTACGGAAATGCTGGGCATTATCCTCGGCCTGACACTCGTTTCCGGACAGCTTACGAACGCCTATGGCGTCGCGGACGCCCTCGCAAACGGCACTATCAATCAGTGGAATTTCGGCTTTATCAAAGTCAACATGATTGGCTATCAGGCGCAGGTACTCCCGGCGATTCTGGCGGCGTTCACGCTGGCCTATCTGGAACGGTTTTTCAAGAAGATTTCGCCGAAAGTCGTGTCCATGATTTTGGTACCGTTCTGTAGTCTGTTGTGCGCGGTCATGGCGGCGCATTTCGTACTCGGCCCCATTGGCTGGAAAATCGGCGACGCCATTTCCAAAGTCGTCTACGCCGGTATCAGCGGCTCGTTCCGCGTACTCTTCGGCGCGGTGTTCGGGTTCTTCTACGCCCCGCTCGTGATTACCGGCTTGCACCACATGAGCAACGCCATTGATTTACAACTTATCGCGGGTTCTCAGGCAAGCGCACACCCCGGAACGATGCTTTGGCCTATGATTGCGCTCAGCAATATCGCGCAAGGTTCCGCCGTCCTCGGCATGATTGCCTTACAGCGCAAGAGTACCCGCGCACAGGAATTAAACATTCCGTCGTGCATTTCGTGCTACTTGGGCGTCACGGAACCGGCGATGTTCGGTATCAACTTGAAATATGTGTTCCCGTTCATCTGCGGCATGTGCGGCTCGTGTCTGGCGGGGATTGTCAGCACGGCAAGCAGTGTGACCGCGACGGCAATCGGCGTCGGCGGACTGCCGGGAATTTTGTCGATTCGTCCGGAATATATGGCGCAATTCGCGTTGTGCATGCTGATTGCAATCGCGGTGCCGTTCGCGCTGACTTACGTTGTGGGCAAGCGCAAGGGACTGGACGCCGAAGCCGCCGCCGAGGCGGAAGCGGAACGTATGGACGCGGAAGCGGCTGTCGTGGACGCGCAGGCCAAAGCCGCACACGCGCCGATTGACTTCAAAGCGTTTCTGACCGGCAAGACCGTCGACATTACACAGGTACCCGACGCGACATTTGCGGAAAAAGTTTTAGGCGACGGCGTTGCCATTGACCCGACAAGCAGTGTGTTACTGGCCCCGGCGGACAGCACGGTATCCCAGACGATGGACGGAAGCAACCACGCCCTTGGTCTGACACTCCCGAACGGCATTGAAATCTTACTGCATATCGGTCTCGACACCGTGGGCATGAACGGCGACGGGTTCCAGATTCACGTACGGCGCGGACAGCGCGTCAAGGCGGGCGACCAGTTGATTACCTTCGACCCTGTGAAAATCAAGGCCGCCGGACACCCGCTCATTACGATGATGGTAGTCACGGACGACGGCGGGTACGGCAAATTCCGCTTCGACGCCGGAAAAGACGTGCAGGCGGGCGGCGATATCGTCGGACACGCGGAGTAATATTCCCCCTCTGTCGCCTCGCGGCGACACGCACCGGGTAGAGGTTTGCCCCCTCTGTCGCCTTACGGCGACATCTCCCCCAAAGGGGGCGACGAGAGTACCGCACGGAATATTGTCCCCTTGCCCTCCCCCTCTGTGGGAGGGTGGCGCGTCAGCGCCGGGTGGGGGCGGTTTTGGAGAGTGTTTCAGACAGGAGGTAGCACATGGAACGCAAAAACAGCGTGGTATATCAGATTTACGTGAAATCGTTCTGCGACAGCAACGGAGACGGTATTGGCGACCTGAACGGCATTCGCGCAAAGTTGCCGTACCTGAAAAGTCTGGGCGTGGACTATATCTGGGTGACGCCGTTCTTTCCGTCGCCGATGTTCGATAACGGCTACGATGTCGCGGACTACTGCGCGGTGAATCCGATGTTCGGCACGATGTCCGACTGTGAGGCCATGATTGCCGAGGCCGATAAACTGGGTATCGGCTTTATGTTCGACATGGTGTTCAATCACACCTCTTGGGACCATGAATGGTTCAAGAAGGCGCTGACGGGCGACCCGGAATATATGGACTACTACATTTTCCGGGACGGCGTGGACGGCAAGCCGCCCCTCGACTGGACAGCCAGTTTCGGAACCCCCGCTTGGGAGTACGTCCCGCAACTCGACAAGTGGTATCTGCACCTGTTCGACAAGTCACAGCCGGACTTGAACTGGGAAAATCCGAAAGTCCGGGACGCGCTCAAAGACGTTATCCGGTTCTGGAAAGGCAAAGGCGTCAAGGGCTTTCGTTTCGACGTGCTGAACCTTGTATCCAAGCCGGAACATCTGGAACAGTGCGGCCCCGGAAGCGGTACAAGTTATTGCAAAGACGGTCACAGAATCCATGAGTTCATCCGCGAAATGGTCACGGACACCGGCATTGAAAACATGATGACAGTCGGCGAAATGGCGTCGACGACGCTGGAAAACTGTATCCGGTACTCGAACCCGGAAAGCCGGGAACTTGCGATGTGCTTCAACTTCCACCACCTGAAAGTGGACTACAAAAACGGCGACAAGTGGGCGTTAATGGAGCCGGATTTGGGACAGTTGCACGAAATTTTCCGGCAGTGGCAGGAGGAAATGTCGCGGCGCGGCGGGTGGAACGCGGTATTCTGGTGCAATCACGACCAACCGCGGATTGTGTCGCGCTTCGGCGACGAGGGCGAATACTGGAAGCAGTCGGCGAAAATGCTGGGGACGTTCATTCACTTTCTGCGCGGCACGCCGTACGTCTATCAGGGCGAGGAACTCGGCATGACCAACGCGCATTATACGAATATCGCGCAATACAACGACGTGGAGTGTATCAACTACTATAAGATTCTGCTGGAGCGTGGACTGTCCGAACAGGACGCGTTAGAAGTGCTTGCGCGGCGTTCCCGCGACAACTCCCGGACGCCCATGCAGTGGAACGCCGGACAGAACGCCGGATTTACGGACGGTTCCCCGTGGCTCGAAATCCCCGACAACTACAGTTTCATCAACGTGGAGGCCGAGGAAGAAGACCCCGATTCTATTTTGCACTACTACAGAACCCTTATCAGACTGCGCAAGAAATACCCGATTATCGCGGAAGGGGAAGTCCGCTTCCTTGACACCGGAAACGGGCGTGTGTTCGCCTACGAGAGAAGCCTTGACGGACAGCGCTTGACAGTGGTATGTAACTTCAGCGGGCAGAACGAAACCGCCAATGTCGACCTGAACGCCGGAACGCTTCTGCTTTGCAACGGCGCGCCCGACCAGATGGAGCGTCTGCAAGATGGCGCGTTGGCACTGCGCCCCTATGAGGCCTTCGCCGTCCTGAACTGACATTCAGCGCCGCCGCATGGACATTTCACGCGGTCTGGATTGCCTCCGCACAGACATTCGATACGGTCTCCGCTTATACAGGTAGGCGCACAGAATCTGGATGAACTGTCGCGGCGTCGGGACGGTTTCGAGTTCTTTGCCGGTGAGGCCGTGCAGCGTCGCCCGATGGTGTCTCCATATTTTCCGGATGATACGGCGGATACGCGGGGCAATCACGTCAAGGTCCGTGTGGTACAAGTCGGAAATCTGCCGGTACACGTCCATGATGGAGAACCATAGCGGCTCGCGCTGCCGCATGACCAGAAACACCGCGCAGGATGTTTCCAAAAATCCCTGATGTGTGGCTCTGACACCCAAGCGGTACAGCAAATCGTGGATTTCCGTAACGAGTGACGCGTCTGCGTTCCCCTGTTGCATGGCTGATTCCTCCTGACACAGTCTCCCTCCCCGCACGGGGAGGGTTTTTTGTTTGTGGGACGAAAAAACTTTTCCGCGACCCCATTTTCTGAAACTTCCGGCACGAATACTATAGCAGATGATTCATGAATCATGGAACGGTATACCGAACACACGTAAAGGAGGCGTTAAGTTACTAAAAATACGGTCAAGCATACGCATTTATGGACATTTGTCACCGTAAGGTGGAAGACGCCTAAAATCCGTGGCGTTAGTTCGCGCTGACTTTACAGCGGGCAAAACCTCGGAATGACCCGTGCC
>JAFSRZ010000040.1 GCA_017445875.1 Oscillospiraceae bacterium
TGACCAATCTCCGCCCTCAGAGTTCTACCTCATAGTTAGCCGGACTGTTTCAACCGGCACGGGTGTTCTTCCGGAGATTCCGCCCGCTGTAAAGTCAGCGCGAACTAACGCCACGGCTTTCAAATTTTAGGCGTCTTTCACCTTACGGGTGACAATTGCTTACAAGCGCGTATACTTGACCATGTTTTCAGAAACTTATCACCGCCTCCTGTCTTTGAAAATGGGGAAAATCCGCGTACTTGTTATTTTATAGCAAATTTATGGAAAATACAAGAGCAAAAAAGCGGGCGTCAACATTCGACAAGTCCCAAAAACTGTCAGATTGCACAAAGATATCCGCGTAAAGCCGACAAATTATCTGAAATCGTGTTTTTACGGACAATTTCCCCGTGATTTTTTGTGCAAATGTTCCAACGGCGCGGATATTTTTCCCAAAGAAGCGTTTAGGACTTGCCTTTTCGCGGGAAAGTCCTATAATACGGGGTGATTCGCAAACGAAAGGGGTTGTGCCGTGTTGAAACGCGGTGTCCGAATGGGTCTGCTCGCGCTTCTGGCGCTGTCGCTGACGGGTTCGCTGACCGCGCTGGCGCTGTGGTGTCAGCCGAACGACATGTCAGAGGTCTTGGAGAGTTTCCGGCAAAAGCCGGTTTTATATGTACTCAACGCCCTGCCGGTGATGTTCCTGTTAGCCGGAAGCGGTTTTTTGTGCCGGAATCTGTTTTTCGGCGCGGCGGCGACTAACGCGCTTGTGGGCGTGTTGTCGATTGCCAACCGCGTCAAAATCGAAGTCCGGGACGAACCCGTGTTCCCGCGTGACCTCGCGCTCTGGAAGGAAGTCGGCGACGCCCTCGGCGCGTATCACCTGAAACTGCCCGTTGTCGAGATAACACTTGTCGTCGGCGTGACGCTTCTATTACTCGCGTCAGGCGTGGTCACAATGCCGCGCCGCAAACGGAAGCGCAAACAGAAACATTACCGACATTTCGTGTACGCGGGCATATGTTTCGCGCTGTTTTACGTGTCGCTTGTGACCGTGTACGCGTCCGACGAACTGTACAACAGTCTGGAAGTGTCCAGCCCGTACCGGCTTTCGGTTGTGTTCAACGAAAACGGCTTCCCGTACAACTTCTGTCACCAGTTCACAAAGTATCAGGTGGACCGCCCCAAGGGCTACGACCGCGCCCGCGCCAAGGCATGGGACGAGGCCGCGCCCGATACCCCCGACACCCCGCGCCCCGTCAATGTCGTACTGGTCATGAACGAGGCCTTTTCCGATATCACCGACGCGCCCGCGTTCGACTTCACGCCCGACAACGACCCGTTGTCGAACCTCCACGCGATACAGTCCGACCCCCACGCGCTGTCATTACGGCTTGTGGTGCCGGGCTTCGCGGGCGGCACCGCCAACACGGAGTTTGACGTGTTCACGGGCATGCGTACAAACGCGCTCGGCGCGGGGACTACCTCCGCTATGCGGACAGTCAACCGCAATCTGGACAGCCTGTTCCGCGTGTTCGCGGCGGACGGGTATCGAACCATGTTCTATCACCCCGGAAACGCGTGGTTTTACAATCGGGAGAATGTCTATCGCTGGTTCGGTGCGGGCGAAACACGCTTCATTGAGACTATGCCGTCCCCGGAGTACCGCGGACGTTGGGTCGCCGACAACTATCTTGCTGGACTGATTGAGGACGCGTTTTCCGATACGATACAACAGGGTTTGCCG
Organism: Oscillospiraceae bacterium; assembly: GCA_017445875.1. Classification (GTDB taxonomy): domain Bacteria; phylum Bacillota; class Clostridia; order Oscillospirales; family Oscillospiraceae; genus Oscillibacter. The sequence goes on from JAFSRZ010000040.1 coordinate 1,727, forward strand.
CTGTTCCACGCCTCCACGACGATTCAAAACCACATGGGATACCCGTATTCCAAGTACGGCGACGGCTACGAATATCCGCCTGTGCCGCTGAACGTGGAAGTATCGCCGGACACGCGGGAAGCGCTGGAAGTCTATGTGGAAGGCCTCCGCGACGCCGACAAAATGTTGGGACGCCTCCGGGACTTTTTGGCGGCGCGTACGGAACCCGTGTTACTGGTCTATTACGGCGACCATCTGCCGTATCTCGGAGACGACGCCTACAGCGTCATCTCCGACCCGGACAATGTGTTCTACAACTACGAGACGCCGTGCGTACTCTGGGCGAATGACGCGGCGGCGCAACTGCTCGACTGGGACGCCGCGCAACTTCCCGACAACGGACATTTGTCCGCGTCGTTCTTGGGGGCGCTGATTCTGGACTTGACCGGGCGCGGACACGCTGACGCGTGGACGGCGTTCCTGAACCAGCTCCGGCGACAGGTTCCCGTGGTGCAAAATCAGTTTTGCATGCTCGCCGACGGGACAGTCACGGACACGGACGGCGCGTTTTCCGGCGATATCCTGAAGTGGCGTCAGTGGAGTTACTACAAGCTCACACAAAAGGACTTGCGCGGAAAATAACACAACGCCCTCTCCCGATAACGGGAGAGGGTGTCGCGTTTGTATCAGTGAATCAGCGCGTTTTCCACGAAGCGAAGGTTATCACTTTTCCTTGACGTTTCCCAAAAGATTGTGTATCATCTACACACAATGAGGTGAGGCCATGAAAAGACGAGACCTAATCCAACTCTTGGAGGCGAACGGCTGGCAACTTGTCCGGCACGGCGAAAAACACGATATCTGGGCGAAGGGCGACCGCTGGGAATCCATTCCCCGACATCGTGAAATTGACGAACAGCTTGCGCGGGCAATTATCCGCCGTCAAGGCTTGCGATAACAGAAGGGAGACTTTATGAAAAACGCTTATCCGGTCATTCTGACCCCTGCGGAATGCGGTTATGTCGCGTATTTCCCGGATTTCGATTCCGGCACGGAGGGCGATTCCCTCGCCGACGCGCTGGACATGTCAGCGGACGCAATCGGGCTTCTGGGCGTGACCATGGAGGACATGGGCAAACCCATTCCCGCGCCGACGCCGTTCGCCGAAGTCCGCAAGGAACGCGACACGGATATTGTCACACTGGTGTCGGTGGATTTCGCGGCCTGCCGCCGCAGAAACGACGCCCGCGCCGTGCGTCGGAATGTATCGCTTCCGGCGTGGCTGGACGCCGCCGCCCGTGCCGCCGGCGTGAACGTGTCCGCGATTCTGGCGGCGGCGCTCAAAAAGGAACTCCGTATTGAAAACTGACATTCCCGCGTAAATATTCTGTACTGAAAGCTGACATTCCCGCGTGAATATGAAGAAGGCGACAAAAACGCTTCACGGCGCGGGGGTTGTCCAGAACTGCCGCTCCGGCGGGATGTCCAGCGCCTCCGACACCCATGCCGACAACGCCTCCGACGGCGTGCCGTACAGCGTCACAGACCACGGACACGGTACCCCGTCCGTGACACGCACTGTCACGCTTGCCGATACTGTCACACCCAGTCGCGCCGCCTGTGCCGTGATGGTTTCGGCGGTTTTCTCCGCTACCTGTACGCCGAAGGTGTCCGCCTGTTGGGCGTTGAGTTCGTCCATGCGCGCCGTGATGGCGCTTTCGTACGCGGACAAGTCCCAGTCGGGCCAGTCGGGTTCGAGGCGTACCAGCGGGCGGAGTATCGCCGAGAGCAGTACCAGACTTCCCGTGAACGCGCCCGCCTTGCGAAGCGTCCCCTCCGGTATGAGAATCCGTATCAGGGATATCAGAAACGAGAGCATGACAATGGAAGTCAGCCACTGCCGGACAGCCGCTGTCATGGCGTCACCGCCGACAGGAAACTCAACACCGCCACGAACAGTAACAGCGCACAACTTCCCGCCATACCGAGTACGAGGCCAAACGCCGCGCCGAGACCGTCAATCAGGCGGCACAAGTCCGACATGCCCGTGACCGCCGCCAGTACCGCCACCGCCTTGTAGAGCAGATACTGTACGCCCAGTTCCAGAAACGGATACGCGCACGCGGACAGTACCGCCAGCAGTCCGAAAACGCCGATACTGTTCTTGAGCATGCCCGCGCCGACAAGCATGGATTCCGACACCTGTGCCAGAATGCCGCCGACAACGGGTACCGTATTTGTCAAGGCGCTCCGCACGGCGCGGACTGCCATTCCGTCGGCGCTCCCGGACACAATCCGGCACACCGACAAGTACACCGTGAACAGCAGTACCGCCCACGTCAACAGGGACGTGACCAGTTTTTTGAGACTGTCCGCGAGAATGTCCAGACAGTTTCCGGGAAGCGTACAGGAAGCGGTCAAAAGTCCGATGTACAGATAAGTCAGCGGCATGAGCAGATTGTCCATGAGGTTCAACAGGGTTTCGACCAGAAACACCGCCGTGACCTGTTGAAATGTGGCGGTTGTCACGGAACCCGACGCCGCCACAGTCGCCGCCAGTGTCGGGAGAAGTGCCTTTGAAAACGTGTTCAACTCCGAGATTGTGCGCCAGCCGAGGCCGATTAACTGTTCCAGACTTCCCGCCGTCAGCGCCGTAATGGATAACGCCCCGGTCATGGTCAGACAAAGCCCGGTACTTTCGTCCTCCCGACACCCGCCGCGCACCGCGCCGCAGAGTATCACGGATAACAGTACCGCTGCCGCGCCTCCGGCACGTTTCCGAAACACGTTCCCGGCCTGTTTGCGGACGTTGTCAAGGACACGTCCGACGCCGCCGGAAAAGTCGCCGGGGGCGTAGGTCTCCGCGCCGTCAAGATATTCGGCGGCCTCCGGCAACGCCTCCGAGAGTTCCCGCGACACCGCCCAGACTCCGCATGTCGCGCAGAGCGACACGCACAGCAGACAAAACCAGAATTTCATACGCGCCCCCTGAATCACGACATCAGTTTCAGTAACATGTTCATAATTTCGCGCAGAAGCGGCAAAGCGGTCAGCAACGCGCAGATTGTCCCGGCGGTTTCGACCGTGGAGGCAAGCGCCGATTCCCCGGCGTCGCGGCACAGCGCCCCGCCCGTGCGGACAACAAACGCGATACCAACTGTCTTATACAGCGGCGTCAGCACGGCGGGGGACAGTCCGCTTTCCGCGCCGAGTTCCCGGAAAAAGTCGAACAGTTCCCCGGAAGCGCGTAACAGGAACAGTAACACCGTGACTGTCACGCCGAGTGTCAGGAGCAGTCCCGCGACGGGGTTGCCCTGTTTGAGTACCAACGCCAGTACGGCACCCGTCACGCACAGTACCGCGACACGTGCTAATGTCTCCATGGGCGTCAGAAGCGGAACAGGCTTTTAATCAGCTCGAACAGGTCACTGATTCTCCGAACCAGAATCATCAGCACGACGACCAGTCCGGCAAGCGTCGTCATCATGGCCTGTTCCTCGCGCCCGGAACGAATCAGGAGCTGATTCAGCACCGCCACTAAAATCCCGATTGCCGCTATCTTGAAAATGAAATCCACATCCATTGTCCGCCGCCTCCATTGTGTTGCCTTTGCCACATCCTATGAGGACAGGCCGTGTCCTATGACTGAAAAATCGTGCCGTAAGGCTTGCACAATGGAAACTTCACGCTCACGGTCGGCATAACTTTTTTTGCAGGAATTTTTACCATAATATGAAAATTTTGCGGTAAGCAAAAAAAGCTACAGGAAACTCCCCAAATGTGGTTTAATAGAAGCGCCCAAACCACTATTTGCACAAAGGAGATGTTCCTGTGGAAGATAAGATAAACGAAATTCTCGAAAAACTGAAGAGGGTATACATGGATTTTTTCAACGAACCTGAAAAAACTCTGGCGGAAGCGGAGAAGCGCTTCAAGGAACCGTTCTTTATTAACGCCCTGCGACCCTTCTGACCTCTTGCCTCAAAATCCCTGCAACAAAGTGACACATACGGAGCATTCACCGCGCTTGACGCACAATCTTTCCGTGTGCTATAATGCGGCTTGTAGAATAGCGGTCACAGGAGAATATACATGGAACTTGTCAGAGAAGTGTTACGGTATCTGGGCGCGGGACAGTCCGCGCCGGAAAGCCTGTACCGGGAGGCGTCGGAACTGTTGGCGGAACTGCAAAGCGGAATACAACCCCGTTACGTGTACCGGTTATTCCCGGTGCGCCGCGAAAACGGGGCTTTTTGCTTGCAAGACACGTCTATTGTCTTATGTGGTCACACTGTCCGGACGATGTTGGAGGACTGCGACGCGGTGTTTTTACTGGTCTGTACGCTGGGCGCGGCGTTCGATAACATGTTCCGGGCGGCGCGGGCGCGGGACATGTCCAAGGCCGTGATTCTGGACGCGTGCGGGAGCGCGTTGACCGAGGCCGGATGTGACGCGGCGGAACACGAATTATCGGCACGTTGTCCGGGGCGCTTCCTGACAGACCGTTTCAGCCCCGGCTACGGCGACATGCCGCTGTCGCTACAGGCGGATATCTGCGGCGTACTGAACGCGTCGCGGCGGTTGGGCGTGTGCGTCACGGACAGTATGACGCTCAATCCACAGAAATCCGTCACGGCGGTTATCGGCGTTGCGAACCGTCCGCAAAAGGCGCGTGTCCGGGGCTGCGCGTACTGTGACATGAAAGAAACTTGCACACTGCGCAAATCCGGCGCGAGTTGTCAAATATAAGCGCGTAAAATTCACCCCGTTTCGGGATAAATGGAAGCGCGCAAAGGGGGAATCAGCGTGAATTTTCCGTTCTGGGACGGGGAGACGCCGTTACTGTTAGACGGCGCAATGGGAACCATATTGCAGGAGCGCGGCATGAAGCCCGGAACACAGCCCGAACTTTTGAACCTGTCCGACCCGGCCTTGATTGCTTCCGTACACAGGGACTATCTGAAAGCGGGAAGCCGTGTATTATACTCCAACACTTTCGGCGCGAACGCCCACAAGTTACGCAAATCCGGTAAAAGTGTCCGGGCGGTGATTTCCGCCGGAATCGCAATCGCAAAGCGTGAGGCGTCGGCGTATTCCGCCGCCGTCGCGCTGGATATCGGCCCCCTCGGCGAACTGTTGGAGCCTATGGGAACACTGTCTTTTGAAGCCGCTTACGAATTGTTCCGGGAAATGGCGGTAGCGGGCGCGGAATCCGGCGCGGATTTGGTCGTTATCGAGACGATGACCGATTTATATGAGGCGAAAGCCGCGCTGTTAGCGGTCAAGGAAAATACGACGCTTCCCGTATTTGTCACAATGTCCTTTGACGAGACGGGGCGGACGTTCACGGGCTGTACCGTGGCGTCGATAGCGCGGACGCTGGAAGGCCTCGGCGCGGACGCCATTGGCCTGAACTGTTCGACGGGACCCGACCGCATGTCGCCGCTTCTGCGGGAACTGTCGGAGAATACGCGCCTGCCGGTTATCGCAAAGCCCAACGCCGGACTGCCCGACCCCGTTACCGGACAGTACGACATGGAGCCGGACACATTCGCGGCGACATTAGCCGACTGTCTGGAATACGTGTCGATTGTCGGGGGATGTTGCGGCACGTCGCCGGAGTACATCCGGCGGTTGCGCGAGACTGTTTCCGGGAAGCGCGTCCACGCGAACGCCGTACAACTGCCGTCGTTTGTCTGTACGCCCGTCGCGCCGTGTAAAATTACAGGTGTCCGCGTTATCGGGGAACGTATCAACCCCACCGGGAAGAAACGTTTCCAACAGGCGTTGCTTGAAAACGATTTGGACTACATTTTGGATGTCGCCGTGAAACAGGAGGACGCCGGAGCCGATATTTTAGATGTAAATGTAGGCTTTCCGGGCGTGGATGAGGTTTCCATGTTGCCCCGCGTGGTCAAGAAACTGCAAAGCGCCGTTTCTCTGCCGCTACAACTTGATTCGTCGAACCCCGACGCGTTAGAAGCCGGATTACGTGTCTACAACGGCAAAGCGGCGGTAAACTCTGTCAACGGAAACCGGGAAGTCTTGGAGCGTGTACTTCCGGTCGTGAAGAAGTACGGCGCGGCGGTCGTCGGGCTGACACTCGACAAGAACGGAATCCCGCAGACAGCGGCGGAACGTGTCGCAATCGCGGAACGTATTTTAGACGCCGCGCTTTCGTACGGAATCCCGAAAGAGGATGTCTGGATAGACTGTCTGACGCTGACGGTTTCGGCGCAACAGGAACAGGCAATGGAGACATTAAACGCGTTGCGCCACGTCCGGGAGGTTCTCGGACTGCAAACGGTTTTAGGTGTGTCGAACATTTCCTTTGGCCTGCCCAATCGCGGACTGATTGCGCGTACGTTTCTGACACAGGCCATGCAATGCGGCTTGACACTTCCGATTATCAACCCGAACCAACAGGACATGATGGACGCCGTGACGGCGTACCGGGTGTTATCGGGCGAGGACGCGCAATGCCGCGCCTATATCGCCCGTTTCGCGGACGCCGCGCCCGTGACACAGACGGCGGTGTCGGGCAACTCCGCCACGATACAGGACGCCATTGTGAAAGGCTTACAGGCGGAGGCGGCGAGACTGGCGAAGGCGGCGCTTCAAGAGAACGCGCAACAGTCCAGAGACAACGCGGAACTGTCCGAAACACCCGCAAGCGACAACCCGGAACTGTCCGAAACACCCGCAAGCGACAACCCGGAACTGTCCGAAACACCCGCAAGCGACAACCCGGAACTGTCCATCGTGGAACGGGAATTGATTCCGGCGCTTGACCGCGTGGGCGAGGCCTACGAACAGGGAAAGGCGTTTCTGCCGCAGTTACTCAGCGCGGCACAGGCGGCGCAAGCCGTGTTTGAGGTCTTGCGGGAATCCTTGGCGGAGCGCGGCGGGGCGTCCGTGCAAAAGGGTACCATCATCGTCGCCACGGTACAGGGCGACATTCACGATATCGGAAAGAACATCGTCAAAACCGTGCTGGAAAATTACGGCTACCATGTCGTCGACTTGGGGCGGGACGTGCCGCCGGAAACCGTTGTCGAGGCCGTCACGGCGCGGAATGTAAAACTTGTCGGGTTGTCGGCGCTCATGACAACCACGCTTCCGGCTATGGAGGAGACCGTAAAGCAATTAAAACAACTTGCGTCGCCGCCCGTAATCATGGTGGGCGGCGCGGTCGTCACGCCGGAGTACGCCGCGCATATGGGCGCGGACTATTACGCCAAAGACGCGAAAGCGTCCGCCGAAATCGCAAAGAAGGTGTTAGGATGAGTGAAACACTGTCCAAGCGGCTGACTATCGCCGTGGAACTCGACCCGCCCGCCAATGACGACGCCGCGTTTTTCATGGACGGCGTACAGGAAATCCGCGACGCGGGCGCGGACTTGATTACTATCGCCGACTGTCCGGTAGGGCGTCCACGCGCTGACAGTTGCGTGTTAGCGGCTATCGTGCAACGGCAGTACGGCATTGACGCGCTTCCACATATGACTTGCCGCGACCGTAACTTGAACGCCATCCGCGCCGCGCTGATTGCGCTGTCCATTGAGGGCGTACACCACATTTTACTTGTCACGGGCGACCCGATTTCGCCGGAGGAACACCCGGCTGTCCGCCCCGTGTTTCAGGTACAGTCACGGCAACTGGCGCGGATTGTCCGCGAGATGAATGAGACGATGTTTCGGACGCCGTTTCGGATTTTCGGCGCGTTGAACGTCAACGCCCGTCATTTTGACTACGAACTGGAACGCGCCGCCGAAAAGGAAGAATCCGGCATGACGGGATTTCTGACACAGCCGATTTTGTCGCCGGAGGCGCTCGAAAATCTGAAAGCGGCGCGGAAAGCGTTAAAGGGTACGATTTTAGGCGGGGTTTTCCCGGTGGTCAGTTACAAGAACGCCTGTTTTCTCAACGAACACGTGGCGGGCATTCGCGTCAGCCCGGATATTATCGCGCTCTACGAGGGCAAAAGCCGCGAGGAGGGGGAACGTATCGCGGTTGAACTGTCATTACGCACGGCGCGGGACGTGTTGCCGCACACGGACGGGTTATATCTTATGACGCCGTTCCGGCGTACGGCGCTTTCGGCGGAGATTGTGCGGGCAGTCCGCGAGGAGTACGCGTAAACAGTAACGCCGTCCTTTCGAGGACGGCGCGTTGTTACCGCTTCTGATACGCTATCAACTCCGGTTCGGAGCCGTCGACACTGTAGGCGCACAGCAAAATAAACGTTGTGTCGGCGACAACGCCGTAACACACGCCCATGTCGGCGAACTCGATTTGACAGCCGAGATATACCTTGGTATCGTCCAGAAACTTCACCGCCCGACCGCCGGGAAGCGGGTAGGACAGATTCACCGACGCCCCCGGCAATTCGTACAGAGTATCCGCTTCGGGGACGCCGTTGGCGTTCAGGAGCCGGTTGACTTCCGTCAGCAGTTGCGTTTTGAAGTCGGCATAGTGTTTCCGTCCGCCGGTTTTGATGTACTCCGCCGCGACACAGGTTCCGCCGAACGGCCTGCCGTGTGTCGCCGCACAGCCGGGACAAGTGTCCTTTTTCGGGCAAGAGGCGCAGTCCGCCCCGCAGATAGTCGGATTCATCGTATCATCCTTTCCCGTCGAAAATAAGGCTCTAAGTGTACCATAGTTTTTCACGCGTGTCAAGCGAAAGTTTCGGCTTGTCGGCATTGATTGCGGAGATACTTTCACGCTTCTTTTGCGGCCTTAGCCGCGCCGCGAGGGAAGGCGAAAAACTGTTATATCGACTTTGTGTCCGAAACAGAATGCACACATATTTTTTCCGCCGCCGGAAAATTTGTGGTAGCCAAAACGCGTAAACTGTGCTATGATGTCGTGCTGGACATGCGTCCCGGAGGGAGGCGGATACATTGTCAGAGCGTAGAGACCGGAGACGGAGACGCCGTCGCCGCTTGGGAATATTAGGACACCTGTTCCGCGTGGCATTGTTCGCGCTGTGTTGCGTGGTCTTTTTCCTGTGGAGCAACTATTCTTTGCAGGTGACAAAGTGGGAGACCGCGTTCCCGGAACTCCCCGACAATTTTGACGGGTGCCGGATTGCGGTTTTGTCCGACTTCCACGGGGCTTTGTTCGGGAAAGACAACCGTTTCCTGTTCCGGGAAGTGGCGCGACAGAAACCCGACTACATTTTCCTGTTAGGCGACCTTGAGGACAGTTTCCGGGGACCCGTGGCGGGCTACCCCGAACGATTGGCCGACAAATTCTCCAACATCGCGCCTGTGTACTATGTCACGGGGAATCACGAATGGGCGATAGGGGGAGTTCCCGAACTCAAGGAACGTCTCACGGCGCACGGCGTCCGGGTGCTGACGAACGAATATGTATCGCTGTGGCGCGAGGGGGACACACTGCTTGTCGCGGGTGTCGACGACCCCAACGGATACGCCGACCAGAAGTCGCCCGAAGCGCTGACTACCGAACTTTACGCCGAGTACGGCAACCCGTTCTGGATTCTGCTGGCCCACCGGAATAATCTGTTCCCGACAAAGTATTGCTATCTGGGGGCAAATCTGGTGATATCCGGACACGGACACGGCGGTTTAATCCGCCTCCCGTTCACGGACGGCCTGATATCCACCGACAGAACGTGGTTTCCGAGCTGGACGGCGGGGTTTTACGAGAAGAACACTTCCCGCTTATTTGTCACGCGTGGGCTGGGCAATTCCGGGAATACGTTCCGGTTGTTCAACCGCCCGGAAATCGCTATTTTGACGTTGCGGAAAGCGTAAGACATGCAGAGGATTTGAGCATATGACAGAATTTCACGCCGGAAATTATCAAGTTGCGGTCGTTGGCGCGGGACACGCCGGAATTGAGGCGGCGTTAGCGGCGGCGCGTCTGGGACTGCGTACGGCGATTTTTACACTGAATCTTGACGCCGTGGGGAATATGCCGTGCAATCCGGCGATTGGCGGCACCGGCAAGGGGCATTTAGTCCGCGAACTGGACGCCCTCGGCGGCGAAATGGCAAAGGCCGCCGACGCGTGTTGTATCCAGTACCGCCTACTCAACAAGGGCAAGGGGCCGGCGGTATGGAGTTTACGCGCACAGGCCGACCGCCGCGCCTATCAGGAACGCATGAAGCACACCTTGGAGTTACAGGACGGCTTGACCGTCCGGCAGGGCGAAGTAACCGGAATCCGCAAGGATGGCGACGCGTTCCAAGTTGTCCTTGCCACGGGGGCGGTATTCCGCGCCGAAGCGGTGATTATCGCAACGGGTACCTATCTTTCCGGGCGGACTATCGTCGGGGAGTGGGTGGAGGAGTCCGGCCCCGACGGCATGCACCCCGCCACACGCCTTACGGCGTCGCTGTTGAAACTGGGTCTGCCGTTGCGGCGCTTCAAGACTGGAACCCCGCCGCGTGTCAACCGGCGGAGCGTCGACTTTGACGAAATGGAGTTGCAGGAGGGCGACATACTCCCGGTACCATTCTCGTACTCGACCGCGACGCCGCCTGTCAATCGGGCTGTCTGCTGGCTGACGTGGACAACAGAGGAGACACGCCGCATTGTGGAAGCGAATCTGCACCGCGCCCCGATGTACTCCGGCGTCATACAGGGCGTGGGGCCGCGTTACTGTCCCTCGTTCGAGACGAAAATTGTACGCTTCCCCGACAAACTCCGGCACCAGTTATTTGTAGAGCCAATGGGCATGAACACGGAGGAACTCTATATACAGGGCTTTTCGTCGTCCATGCCGGAGGAAGTACAGCTTGCCATGCTGCACAGCGTCCCCGGACTGCGACACGCCGAAATGACCCGCCCCGCGTACGCTATTGAGTACGACTGTATTGACCCGTTAGCGCTTCACGCGACAATGGAGATAAAGTCCGTGCCGGGACTGTACGGAGCCGGACAGTTTAACGGCTCGTCGGGGTACGAGGAGGCCGCCGTACAGGGGTTTGTGGCGGGCGTCAACGCCGCCCGGAAACTGCGCGGGGAATCGCCGTTTGTACTCTCGCGGGCGGAATGCTATATCGGCGCGTTAATCGACGACCTTGTGACCAAAGGCACAGAGGAACCCTATCGAATGATGACTTCCCGGAGTGAGTACCGCCTTCTGTTGCGTCAGGACAACGCCGACCAGCGTCTGACACGGCGCGGGTACGAAATCGGGCTTGTGTCGCGGGAACGCTTACAGGCCGTCGAGCGGAAATATGAGGCCGTCCGAAACGAAATCACGCGTCTTGCACACACGGGGCTTTCGACATCCCCGGCGTTGTCGGAACTGTTGCGCGTCCGCGACGCCGGAACTGTCCCCGACGGCGCGTCGTTGCTGTCACTCTTGAAGCGTCCCCGGATTTCCTACGACGATTTGTCGCCGTTCGACCCGAACCGCCCCGAACTTTCGGCGGATATCCGCGAACAGGTCGAAATTTCCGTCAAATACGAGGGCTACATCCAGCGGCAGAAAAAACAGGTAGCCGAATTTCAACGTATGGAAAATCGTGTGCTTCCACAGGATATTGATTACCTGTCCATACAGGGACTGCGGCTGGAGGCACGGGAAAAACTCTCGGCGGTGCGTCCGTACAGTCTGGGACAGGCGGCGCGTATATCGGGCGTCTCCCCGGCGGATATCGCCGCGCTCGCCATTTTTCTGGAACGCGCCGGACGGTCGTAAACAATTGACCTAAAGGAAACCCGTATCCACTCAGGCGGAAAAAATGTGGAAAACTTTCCGCGAAAGCGGCGCGAATGTGGAGAAACAAAGGAGAAATTGTCCATGAGAAAAATGCTGGCTATTCTGGCCTGTAAACTGGCCTGCTTCGTCGGAAAACTCGTCGGGAAGGGAAGTTCCCTCCCCGGCAAACTCGCCTTGAAACTCTGTCCGGACATTCTCGGACAAGTCCGCCTCCCGTCGACCGTGATTGCCGTCACCGGCTCCAACGGCAAAACATCCACAGTTGAGATGATAGCCGCCATTCTCCGCGCCGACGGGCGGACGGTCATCTATAATAAAGAGGGTTCCAACCAGATAGAGGGCGTCGCCACGACGATTCTGACGAACGCCACACTTTCCGGCAAAGTCCGCGCCGACGTTCTGCTGATGGAGAGCGACGAACGTTACGCCGCGCATACGTTCCGCTTCTTCCGCCCGACACACTTCGTGATAACGAACCTCTACCGCGACCAGTTGACCCGCAACGGACACCCTGAAAGCGTCTATGACGCGCTTCGCCCGGCGCTGTCCGCGGAGACCGAACTTGTCTTGAACGCCGACGACCCGCTGTCGTCGTGCTTCGGGCTTGACCGCGACAACGTGACATGGTTCGGCCTCGACCGCTGTTCGTACTCCGTGCCGACGCCAACGGGTGTGTATCATGACGGCCTGTACTGTCCGGTATGCGGCGGGGTCATGGAGTACGCGCACGCGCACTATAACCATATCGGCGCGTGGCGCTGTACGTCGTGCGGACGCGAACGCCCCCACACGCAGTACGCCGCGACCGCGCTGGACTTGCAAAAAGGCCTCCTGACCATTGACAACGCCGTGACTGTACAACTCGCGTTTCGGAGTATTTATAATGTCTACAACATTTTAGCGGCGTACGCGGTCTGTCGACGCTGTGGGGTGTCGGCCGACACGGCGGCGGGCGTTATCGGGAACTATGTCCTGAAAAACGGGCGTATGCAGACATTCCGTCTCGGCGGACATCACGGAACGCTTTTAACGAGCAAGCACGAAAATTCCATTGCCTATGACACAAACCTTCGCTATGTGCAGGACTGCGGCACGGAATGCGTTGTCGTGGTGATTGTCGACGCCGTGAGCCGGAAATACTTCACGAGTGAAACAAGCTGGCTTTGGGATATCGACTTTGACCGGCTGGAGAGTCCGAACGTAAAGCGGGTTATTCTGTCGGGGCGCTACTGTAACGACCTCGCCGAACGCTTCATGTATAGCGCACTCCCGGCGGACAAATGGGAAGTCGTGGAGGAAATCCCGGCGGCAGTCGAACAACTGAAAGCCTCCGGCGACGATGAAATTTACGTGCTGACTTGTTTCTCCGACCGCGACAAGTTCCTGACGCTGACCGAACGGGAGGCCTGAACATGAATCTGACGATTTTGCACTTTTACCCCGATTTAATGAACCTGTACGGCAGTTACGCGAATGTCACGGTACTGTCTGGACTGCTTCAACGTCTGGGACACGCTGTAAAGATACGGAATGTTGTCCCCGGCGACGGCGTACGCTTCACGGACGCGGATTTCGTCTACATGGGCGCGGGTACCGAACGCCGTCAGAAGTTCGCGCTTGCCGATTTCCGGCGACACGCCGACAATATACGCGCCGCCGCGTCGGACGGTCTCCCGATGTTGTTTGCCGGGACGGCTATGGAACTGCTCGGAGAACAGGTCACGGACGCCGACGGCAACACGGTTCCGGGAATCGCGCTCGCGCCGTTCCAGACTGTACAGCACACAAAGCGCGTTGTTGGCGACGTGTACGCGCACACGGAACTTTTCCCGGAAGCGGTCGTCGGGTTTATAAACAAGTGCGGCATTGTGTCGGGCGTCGATAGTCCGCTCTTGACGGCACTGGACATGGGTTTCGGCAACGAGGCCGAACACGGTGCCGAGGGCTGGCATAAACACAATGTGTACGCGTCGGAACTGACAGGGCCGTTACTGGTCAAGAATCCGAAACTGCTGGAACATGTCGCCGCCGCGCTTCTGACGCGCAAGGGCTTGACGCCCCCGGACACGTATCCGGTCGACGTATGGGCGCGGCAGGGATACGATGTGACGGCGCGGGAACTCGCCGCACGAATCAGCGGGAAATCATAAAGGAGTGTTGCATTATGGATACCACAGGCATGACGGCGTTACGGCGTGACGCGTATTCCCTTTTGGAGCGGGTGCCGGAAGATAAACTGTCGGCGCTTATTGACATTATGCGGGGCATTGAGGGACTGACGCCTAAGAAAAAGCGCGGTGAAAACTCGGAGGCCTTCAAACGTCTGCAACAGTTGTGCCGTCCGGTTCCCGACTTGGACGAGAAAAAGGAACTGGCGGAATGGCGTGAGGAGAAATTCGGTAATGCGGGCGCTGATTGATACCAATGTCCTGATTGACTATATCAATCAAAGGGAGCCGCATTACTCCGACGCGCTCAAAATTGTGGACGCCTGCGATAAATCCCTTTTTGACGGCTGTATCGCGGCACATTCTGTCCCCGACATTTACTATATTCTCCGCAAGAGCCACACTCCCGCCGAAAGACGGGAAGCCCTGCGGATAATATGCAAAATTTTCGAGGTGGAAAGCATTGACAAGGGGAAACTGCTGGACGCGTTAGCCGATGAGAGTTTCACGGATTTTGAGGACTGTCTGCAATCTCTTTGCGCGGCGGATTTCCACGCGGATTATATCGTCACGAGAAATCCGAAAGACTTTGAGCAAAGCGCAATCCCCACCTTGACACCAGATGAGTTTTCCCGCCGCTTTCTGGATACTATAAGTACAACATTTGAGGAGTGACAACATATGGAACTGACATTGAACCGCGCCGCCGCGAAAGTAGGCCTGTCGGGAATCCGGCGCTTCACGTATCTGGTACGCGACACGCCCGGCGCGTGTGCCCTGACCATCGGGGAGCCGGACTTGAACACCCCCGACGCAATCAAGGAGGCCGCCAAAGCCGCCCTTGACGCCAACGACACCCATTACCCCCCCGGCAACGGCTACCCCTACTTGTTACAGGTCATTTCCGACTATGAGGCGCGGGAACATGATTTGCACTACTCCCCCGATGAAATCCTGATGACCGTCGGAGCCACGCACGCGCTCTATATCGGACTGCAAACGGTTTGCAATCCCGGCGACGAGGTGATTATCCCTACTCCGGCGTTCGGACTTTATGAGGCGCTCGTGCAACTCTGCGACGCCGTGCCGGTCATGCTTCCCACGGAGAACAACCGCTTCCAGATTGACCCCGGACAACTCCGCGCCGCGATTACCAGTAAGACAAAGGCCATTGTGCTGACCTCCCCCAACAATCCGACCGGGTGCATTTACACGAAACAGACCCTTGACGCCGTACACGAAATCCTCAAAGACCTGCCGGTTTTCGTACTCTGCGACGACGTTTACCGGACACTGGTCTACTCCGGCGAATACCACAGCTTTTCCGAATATCAGGACATGCGCGACCGGCTGATTATCATCAACAGTTTCTCGAAGCCGTACGCTATGACGGGCTGGCGTCTGGGCTGGTGCATGGCGGACGCCCCCATCCGCGAACGGCTGCAGGTACTTTTACAGTACAGCGTGACTTCTGTGCCGTCGTTCGTACAACAGGCCTGTGTCACCGCGCTGAAAAGCGACACGTCCTGTATTGTCGACACATTCCGGCGGCGGCGTGACATGGTATACCGCCGTCTGTGCGACATGGGGCTTGACGTACAGGAGCCGGAAGGCGCGTTCTATATGTTCATCCCGATTTCGCGCTATGGCATGGACTCGCTGACATTCTGCGAAAAAATGCTGACGGAGGGCAAAGTCGGCCTGATTCCGGGTATCTACTTCAACACAGAGGGCTATATGCGCCTGTCCTACTGCTACTCCGACGCCGATTTGAAAGAAGGCCTTGACCGGATGGAGCGTTTCCTGAAAACGCTGTAAGGCGTCGAAAAAGCCCTGAGAGCCTGTTAGTATCGGCTGTGCGCGTCGTACAAGGTGTTTTGTCGGCATGTCTCGCAAGGAGGGACAACGTGACATGACGGTGCAAACCGTACGCGGCGGGGATACTGACAGGCTTTTTCCCGGAAAATATGTTGACAACCGGGAAATTATCCCACATAATAGGCGGGGCGTACGCGCCGGAACCATGAACATATTTTCAGGAGGTTCTTTGCAGATGTCAAATTGTGCGATAGTAGGCATTAACTGGGGCGATGAGGGCAAGGGGCGTATGGTCGACTTGCTCACGGAGCAGTTTGATGTAGTCGTCCGCTATCAGGGCGGCGGCAACGCCGGACATACCGTTATCAATGAAAAGGGCAAATTCGCGCTTCACTTACTGCCGTCCGGCATTTTCCGTCCGGGCGTGGTCAATGTACTGGGCAACGGCGTCGCGCTCGACTGCGAAAGCCTCTGGACGGAAATGGAGGATATCCGCGGGAAAGGCGTCCCCATCACGCCGGAAAATCTGAAAGTCAGCGAGCGGGCGTCACTGCTTCTGCCGTGGCACCGCGAGTTGGACAGTCTGGAGGAAGCCCGTTTAGCCGATAAGAAATACGGTTCCACAAAACAGGGAATCGCGCCGTTCTACTCGGATAAGTTCCAGAAAAAAACGGTCATGGCGGGGGAATTGCGCTACCCGGAAAAGTGCAAGGCACATCTGGCGGACATCTTGGAGTGGAAAAATTTGATTCTGCGCCGCGTCTACGGCGCGGAGGGCTACACTATGGAGCAGTTGGACGAATGGGTTTCCGCGTGGGGCGGGAAAATCTGTCCGTACCTCTGCGACACCGGGAAATTTTTCCGGGAAGCCGTGGCGGAGAAGAAGCGGATTTTGTTTGAGGCGCAATTAGGTTCCCTGCGCGACCTCGACTACGGCATTTATCCCTATACGACATCTTCCAATCCTGTCGCGGCCTACGCGCCTGTCGGCGCGGGACTGCCGTCCATGAAAATTGACAAGGTTATTGGTGTAGTGAAAGCGTACTCGACTTGTGTCGGGGAAGGGCCGTTCACCTGTGAATGGTTCGGGGAGGAGGCCGAACGCCTCCGCGAAGAAGGCAAGGAATATGGCGCGAAAACAGGGCGTCCGCGCCGTGTGGGGCCGATAGACCTTGTGGCGACGCGCTACGGCATACAGGTTCAGGGCGCGACCGCTGTCGCACTGACAAAACTGGACGTGTTAAGTTATCTGGAACGGATTCCGGTGTGTGCGCGGTATCGCCTGAACGGCGCGGAGACGGACGACTTTCCGTTTCCGGCGCTTCTGCCGGACGCCGAACCCGTGACGGAGTATTTGGACGGCTGGCACTGCGACATTTCCGGCGTGCGGACATGGGAGGAGTTGCCGTCCGCCGCCCGTGCGTACGTCGAATATCTGGAAGAACGCCTCGAATGTCCGATTCCGTATGTATCGGTGGGGCCGGAGCGTGACGCCATCATTCTGCGCTGAACAGGAAAAGATTCCACAGTCCGACAAAGGATTGTGGAATCTTTTTGTAAAACGTGCCTGTTTTGTGGAATGTTTCGTCAACGCTTACGCAAGAGCGCAAGCAAGGCGTCGCCGCATTCGGACGTAGTAGCGTTGCCGCCTTGGTCGGGCGTCAGGGACTTTCCGCTTGACAGCAGTTCCTCAATGCACGAGATAATTTCATGTCCCCAGTGTTCGTGACCGAGGAAGTCCAGAAGCTGTGACGCCGACCAGACAGCCGCCAGCGGATTGGCGATACCCTGTCCGGCGATATCCGGCGCGGAACCGTGAATCGGTTCAAACATGGACGGGAATTTCCGTTCGGGGTTCAGATTCGCGCCCGCCGCCAGTCCCATGCCGCCGGCAATCGCCGCGCCCAAGTCCGTCAGAATGTCGCCGAACAGATTGGAAGTCACGACAATCTGAAAGCGCTTCGGATTCTTGACCATGAACATTGACGCCGCGTCCACTAACAAAGAATACGTGGTAACGTCGGGATATTCGCGCCCGATTTCCTTGAAAATTTTGTCCCAGAACACCATAGAGTAGTTAAGCGCGTTGGCCTTGCTGACGCTTGTCAGCGTTTTATGTTCTTTACGCGCCAGTTCGTAGGCGTACCGGATGACCCGTTCACAACCATGCCGGGAGAACACGTTATCCTGAATGACGATTTCCCGTGGCGTATCGGGATAGAGCCAAGCGCCCTGTCCGCTATACTCGCCCTCGCTGTTCTCGCGGACAAACACCATGTCAATGTCTTCGGGTGACGCGTCTTTGAGCGGACAGCGCGCCCCTTTGAGCAGTTTCACCGGACGCAGGTTGATATACTCGTCAAAGTCGCGGCGGATTCGTAACAACAGTTCCCGCAGGGAAATATGGTCGGGGACGCCCGGATATCCCACCGCGCCCAGTAGAATGGCGTCATAGTGTTTGAGTGTCTCCAAGGCGTCGGCGGGCATCATTTCCCCGGTTTTCAGGTAGTAGCCGCACCCCCACGGATAGTCGGTGAAGTCGAACCGGAAACCGCCGTCGAGTTCCGACACCGCTTGCAGGACTTTGATTTCCTCCCGCACGACTTCCGGCCCGATACCGTCCCCGGCGATAACCGCTATTTTGTACGTATTCACGCGAAGTTCCCCCTTGAAAGCCGCGCTTTCACGCGGCATTGTGGACAAATCATAAGCGATACAAATTATTTTGTCAAGCGGCATGTTTCCGCTTATCGTAGCTCTCGACAAAGGAGATTACATCGGCGTACAGAAGCAGACAATATGAAACGCGCCCAGCGCCCCTAACGCAATCAGGAAGCCCGACACGCAGTAGGGCGCGATTTCCTCCGCCGACAGCCGGTCACGGTCATACAGAGACCACGCCCGCAGAAAAATTCCCACACCGCAAAGCAACGTTATCATGACCGCCGTCAGCGTGACATGTCCGGGAACCCGAAACCCCGTTTGCACGAACGCCCGGAACAGTAACAGCGCAATCATGAGCAGTACCGTGCAGAACAGCGACGCCGCCGACAGCCAGTTTTTCCGGGTACGGTTCATGTCACGCGTCGCCAGAAGTCCCAGAAGCCAACAGCACAGCGGAATCACAAGCGGCGTCAACGCGCTTCGCAGGAACATATACACAACTTCCTTTCGGGAATGGAATGTTATGTCAAGGACTTTTTCCACTCATAGAGCAGGGTCATGGCCTCCATGGGCGTCAGGGAATCGGGCTGACAGCGCCGTAACGCGTCTATCACGGACTGTTCCGCCATCGACGCCATAGAAACCTGTATGTCTCCGTTCGCGGCGGTGTCCGGTGCCGGACGCGGCTTTCCGGCCTCGTCCTCCAACTCTTGCAGAATCACACGGGCGCGGCTTAACACTTGCGCCGGAAGTCCGGCCAGTTTGGCGACTTCAATGCCGTAACTTCTGTCCGCGCCGCCGGGGATGATTTTCCGCAGGAATACGATATCCTCCCCCTTGGCCTTGACCGCTATCGTATAATTTGCCGTGCCGGGGAGTGTGTGTTCCAGTTCGGTCAACTCGTGATAGTGTGTGGCGAATAATGTTTTTGCTTTAATCTTTTTGGCGCAGTGTTCGAGTACGGCGCGGGCAATGCTCATGCCGTCGTAGGTGGACGTACCGCGCCCGATTTCGTCCAGTATCAGCAACGAGTGAGAGGTAGCGCAACGCAGGATTTCGGCGACTTCGGTCATTTCCACCATAAATGTAGACTGCCCCGCCGACAGGTCGTCACTCGCGCCGACACGCGTAAAAATACGGTCAACAATGCCAATCCGCGCCGACGACGCCGGTATGAAGCTCCCGATTTGCGCCATTAGCACGATTAACGCCACCTGCCGCATATAGGTGGACTTGCCCGCCATATTCGGCCCCGTGATGATGTCCACGCGCTGTTCGGTTTCGCCCATGAAGGTGTCATTCGGGACAAACAGGGCGTCTTTCAACATCTGTTCGACGACGGGGTGACGCCCGTCGTGAATCTCAATGACGCTGGACTCGTCGACTTCCGGGCAGCAATAGCGATTTGCCACGGCGACAGCCGCCAGTGAGGCTAAGGCGTCCGCGCCCGCTATCGCCTGCGCGGTCTGCGTGATACGCGCCACGCCCGACACTAATTCCTTGCGGAGTTCCTCAAAAAGTTCGTATTCCAGCGCCGACACCCGCTCCGACGCCGTTAAAATGGATTCCTCCAGCTCTTTCAACTCCGACGTGATGAAGCGTTCCCCGTTGACTATCGTCTGTTTGCGTACATAGTGTTCCGGCACTTGGTCTTTGAACGTGTTGGAAACTTCGATATAGTAGCCGAACACTTTATTATATCGGATTTTCAGGGAACGGATACCGGTTGTTTCGCGTTCTCTGGCCTCCATTTCGGCGATAATGTCCTTGCCGCCGGTGAGGATGTGCCGCAGGCGGTCGACTTCCGGGTGATAGCCGCCGCGAATCATGCCGCCCTCCCGTACGGACACCGGCGGCTCGTCGTCGAGTGTCGCCGCGATTCGGGTTGACAAGTCCTCCAAGGGGTCCATAGCGTCCATGACCTCTTGCAGTAAGCGGTTTTTGAACACTGACAGACAGCGGCGGATTTCGGGTACTTTCTCCATGGCGGCGCGGAGTTGTACGATTTCCCGCGCCCCCGCCGTGCCGTACACGATACGCCCTGTCAGGCGTTCCATGTCGCCCAGCCCCGACAACGCCGAAATGAGTTCCTCCCGTGCTATGTTGTCCGAGACCAGCGCCGACACGGCCTCATTGCGCCGCCGGATATCCGTCACGCGCAAAAGCGGACGTTCCAGCCAGCCGCGCAACAGCCGCGCCCCCATCGGCGTACGTGTCCGGTCGAGTACCCAGAGCAGACTTCCGCGCCGTTCGCGTTCGCGGTATGTCCGGGTCAGTTCCAAGTGACGCCGGGCGTTGAGGTCAAGTTCCATGAAGCGGCTTTGTTCGTCGTACGAAATCCGGTTGATGTGGGACAGGTCTGTTTTCTGCGTCTCGTACAGGTAACTCAACAACGCGCCGAGCGCTAACACGGCGGCGTCCTTGCCCGTGAGAACCGCCGCGCCGTTTTCGCCGAACTGGCGTTGAATCAAGGCTTTCGCGGCGGCGGGGTCGAAGCGCTGGAAACTGTTCTCCATATGGCAGTTGTAGCGGTCGCGGAGTGTCATCACCAGCGGCAGACACGAGGACGCGCCCGCGCTCAAAATCGCCTCCACGGGGGAATAGCGGCCTAA
>JAFSRZ010000041.1 GCA_017445875.1 Oscillospiraceae bacterium
ACTTTTCAAATTTTCCGATATTAGGGCTTGACTTTCTGAAATTTTTTGGTATAATGTCTCTCTGTCAGTCAGCGAAACAGAATATTGTGTCATGGAGAAGTCGCCTAGTTGGTCGAGGGCGCATGATTGGAAATCATGTAGGCCCCTAAAGGGTCTCGGGGGTTCGAATCCCCCCTTCTCCGCCAAAAAATACCGGGTTTTGCTTGAAAATAGTGAAATTCGGTATTTTCTTGTTTATTCATTCTTCCTCTTGAAGCCAGAAAAAGGGAATGATTTCCAAAAATACGGCGAAATGGTGACAAATTGGCGTCCAACGTCTCAAAGCGCCCTATAAAGGGATATGCAAAACTGTATAAAAAATTCGACCTGTGCGGTGAAAAGAAAGGAATTTTCACCTGATGTCATAAACTTGAAACCGCCCCACCCGGCGCGTTGCGCCACCCTCCCCGCATGCGGGGAGGGCTTCGCGGGAGTGCCAGCGAGGAAAATGTGACAATTTTACCGGAAATGTCGGGCTTAGCGCCTCCCCCGCACGGCGTGGGAGGTGTCGCGTAGCGACGGAGGGGGTAAAACGAACCTTGCCAACGATTCCTTTCAGCATATTTCACCGCACAGGTCGAAATTTTTCACGAATTTTTAGAATTGTCGTTGCAATCGGCTTTTGCTTCTGGTAAACTGTACCCCACGGAATCTGTATCCGCGACAACAGCGTGACGTGCGAGGTGTGGGCGTGTATCTGAAAGCATTGGAAATACAGGGGTTCAAGTCGTTCCCGGACAAAACGGTGTTGAATTTCGGCGAGGACTTGACCGCGATTGTCGGGCCGAACGGGTCCGGAAAATCGAATATCTCCGACGCCATACGCTGGGTCATGGGCGAACAGAGCGCCAAGGGCTTGCGCGGCGCGAAAATGGAGGATGTCATTTTCGGCGGCACACAGAAACGCCGTCAAGTCGGATTCGCGCAGGTGACGCTTGTTCTGGACAACACCGGACACATTTTCCCCGGCATGGAGGAAAGCGAAGTAGCGGTCACGCGGCGGTATTACCGGAGCGGGGAGTCGGAATACTATATCAACCGGCAGTCGGTGCGTCTGCGGGACGTTATGGAACTGTTCATGGACACAGGCCTTGGGCGCGAGGGGTATTCCATTATTGGACAGGGTAAAATTGACGAAATTCTGTCGGCGAAGAGCGGGGAGCGCCGGGAAATCTTTGAGGAGGCGGCGGGGATTTCGCGTTACCGTCACCGCAAGGAGGAGACCGAACGCAAGTTAGAGCGTACGCAGGAGAACTTGACCCGCGTCAACGACAAAATTTCCGAGCTGGAACTACAGGTAGAGCCTCTCCGTGTGCAGGCCGACAAGGCCAAGCGTTTTCTGATACTGCGCGACGAGTTGCGCGTACTGGAACTGTCGCTATGGCTGGAACAGTTGGACGCGCTGAAAGTGACGGCGGAGAAAGTACGCGTCGACTACGCGGCGGCGTCACAGGAGCGCGACGAGGCGCGGGAGGCGCTGGATACGTTGTACGCCGAGGGGGAACGTTTCGGCGAGGCCATGCGCGACAAGGACATTGAATCAGAGGCGTTACGCGCCCAGAACGCCGAGTTGGAGGCGCAGCGGCATGAGCGGGAATCCGCCGTTGCCGTACTTGAAACCGGAATCGCCCACCAGCGCGAAAATATACAGCGGGCGCGGGAAGAGTTGGACGAGACCGAATACCGTTCGGGCGGACTTGTCAAGCAGGCCGCCGAACTCGAAGCGCAAAGCGCGGAACTCTCCGACGCGCTGACGGCGCGAAATACGGTGTTAAACGCGTTGCTGGAACAGGCGCGGGAGGCGTCCGAACGCGCCGACGACGTACGCCTGAAAATGGAGGCGTTCCGGGCGCGGGAGGCCGACGCGTTAGCGGCCGCCGCCGAACTGCGTACCGAAGCCGCCGCCGTCAACGCCGAAAACGGACAGATTCAAGCGCGGCGCGACGCCGCAAGTATCGAGTACGACGAGGCCAAGCGCCGTTTAGAGATAACGGAGCAACAGTCGACGGAGAACGCGTCGGAACTGGAAACAGCGCGGGAGGAGTTGAAAGCCGCCGGGAACCGGATTGCGGGCTACCAGTTACGCGCCGGGGAGCGGCAGAAGAAAGCCGCCGGGGCGTCGGAATTGCGTATGCAGATGACCATGGATGTCGGGGCGTTGGATAACCGTATCCGGCTCTTGACGGACATGGAGCGGGAATATGAAGGCTTTTCCCGCGCCGTCAAGGCGGTCATGCGGGCGGGCGGACGTTTAACGGGCATTCACGGCCCCGTCGCGGAGTTGATGTCCACGGACGCCGCGTACACGGTCGCCATTGAAATCGCGCTGGGCGCGGCACTGCAAAATATTGTCGTCGACCGCGAGGAGGACGCCAAACGCGCTATTGAGTTCCTGAAACATCAGGACGCCGGACGCGCCACATTTTTACCGCTGACAGCCATTCGCGGCGACGAACTCCGCGACACGGCACCGTCACGGGAACCGGGTTTCGTGGGTATCGCGTCGCGTCTGGTGAAGTTCGACACCCGCTATCAGGGCATTTTCTATAATCTGCTGGGGCGCACGGTCGTTGTCGAGAATCTTGACTACGGAATCGCAATGGCGCGGAAGTTTCGGAACGCGTTTCGGATTGTCACGTTAGACGGACAGGTTATCAACAAGGGCGGGTCAATGACGGGCGGTTCGGTGTCGCGGAACGCGGGGGTATTGAGCCGCAAGGCCGAATTAGACCGCCTCAACGAACGCGCCGGAACACTCAAACGCAATTTAGAGGCCGCGAAGCAGAAAGAGGAACAGGCCAACCGGGAACTGTCGGCGGCGCGTTACGACCTCGAAGCCGCCGAAGCCGAACGGCGTCAGACACAGGAACTGCTTTTACGTCTCGAAGAGGCGCGGAAGCATTTCGACGAATCGTTACCGGGATTCCGGCGCAACGCGGAGAACTTACAAGCGGAGCTTTCGGAACTGAAACGGCGTTTCGACGAAAACGGGGCGCGTCTGGACGAACTCAAACGGCGTATCGGGGAACGCGACGCCGAAGCGACACAATGTCACGGACAGGCGGCGGAAGCGTTCGCGGGGCAGTCGGAACTTTTAGCGGCGTCGGGGACACTCTCCGAACAAATCACGGCGGAGCGGGAAACGTGCGCGGCGCTGTCGGCGGAGCGCGACGCCGCCGCGAATCGTGCCGCCGACTTGCGGAAGCTGTCGGACGAACTCTCCGGGGGTGCCGAACAGAAGGAAGCCGCGCTGAAGTCGTACGCGGAGGCAATCCGCAAGGCGGAAGCCGATATCGAAGCGCGTCAACGGGAAATCGAGGCGTTCAAACAGCGGGAAACCGAAATCGGCGACGCCCTCAAAACCTTGAACAAGGACAGACTCGAACTCGAAGCACAGCGTACCGCGCAAAACAGGAAAAGTCAGGAAATGAACGAAAATCTGTTGCGCATGGAGCGGCTTGTGTCGAAACTGGAACAGAAATTATCCGCCGCCGCGCTGGAGGAAAAGCAGATTGTCGACAAAATGTGGGAGAATTACGAAATCTCCCGCACGGACGCCGCCGCGCAAAGAATCGAACTCGAAAGCGTCCCGAAGGCCACCCGCCGCGCCGGGGAACTCAAACGCGAAATTCACGGTCTCGGCGCGATTAACATGGGCGCTATCGAAGAATTTGAGCGCGTCAATACCCGTTACACCTACCTGACCGGACAGCGTGACGACATCGACAAGGCGCGTGTCGAGTTAGAGGGCATTATCACGGAAATCACCAACCAAATGACGGTCATTTTCGGACACCAATTCAAACTGCTTTCGGAGAGTTTCCAGACAACTTTCGTGGAGCTGTTCGGCGGGGGCGCGGCGCGTCTCGAATTAGAGGACCCCAGCGACATTCTCAACTGCGGCATTGAAATCAAAGCCCAGCCCCCCGGAAAAACACTCAAAACGATTTCGTTACTTTCGGGCGGGGAAAAGGCCTTTGTCGCCATTGCGCTGTACTTCTCGATTCTGAAAGTACACCCGACGCCGTTCTGTGTCATGGACGAAATCGAGGCCGCGCTGGACGATGTGAACGTCACGCGCTACGCCCGTTACATGCGCAATCTGACCGCCAAGACACAGTTTATCGTCATCACGCACCGGCGCGGCACCATGGAGGAGGCCGATGTACTCTACGGCGTGACCATGCAGGAACAGGGTATCAGCAAAATTTTGACCATCAATCTAAACGACATGGCGAAACAGTTGAAACTCAACTGACGCCGCAAAGGACGGGATAGCATGGGATTCTTTGACAATCTGAAAAAAATTACAAGTAACGTCTTTGGTTCGGGCTTCACGGAAGCGGACGAAAGTTTCTTTGACGAACTGGAAGAAAGTCTGATTTTAGCCGACACCGGCATGGACACCGCAACGGAGGCCGTCGAGGAACTGCGGAAGATTGTCAAGCGCGACAATCTCCGCGACCAAGACGAAATCCGCTGGACACTGCGTGTCATTTTAGAGGGACAAATGAGCGTCGGCAACCCGGAACTGAATTTGACGCCGTCGCCCGCCGTGATACTCTTTGTGGGCGTCAACGGCGTCGGGAAAACGACTTCTATCGGGAAATTAGCGTACTATCTGCGCCGCCGCAAACGGAAAAAGGTGCTTCTGTGCGCCGCCGACACATTCCGCGCCGCCGCCGGGGAACAACTCGAAATCTGGGCACAGCGCGCCTCTTGCGACATTATCCGGCAGAAGGAAGGCACCGACCCCGGCGCGGTTCTGTTCGACACCCTACAGGCCGCCAAGGCGCGTAAAATGGACGTGGTTTTAGTCGACACCGCCGGACGCCTCCACAACAAGGCAAACTTAATGGCGGAACTTTCCAAACTGCGGAAAATCATCGACCGCGAATGTCCCGATTCGGCGCGGGAAACCTTACTGGTACTCGACGCCACGACCGGACAGAACGGTTTGATTCAGGCGCGGCAGTTCCGCGACGCCGCCGGGCTGACCGGACTTGTCCTGACAAAGCTGGACGGCACCGCCAAGGGCGGAATTGTCGTGCCGGTCACAAAGGAACTGGGCGTCCCCGTGAAACTGGCGGGTGTCGGGGAGGCTATCGGCGACTTACAGCCGTTCGACGCCCGTTCCTATCTGGAAGCGGTCATTTGACGAAAGGAGCGCTTGACATGTTACGAGACGACGGACGCCAACTCAGCGAACTGCGCCCGGTGAAAATCACGACCAATTACAGCAAATTCGCGGAAGGCAGTTGCCTTATCGAGTGCGGGGACACGAAAGTGTTATGTTGCGCGAGTGTGGGCTACCGGGTGCCGTTCCACGTGCCACGCGGCGAGGGCTGGGTCACGGCGGAATACTCTATGCTTCCTCGCGCCAACCGCGAACGCGAAAACCGCGACATTTCCAAACTGAAACTTTCGTCGCGTTCCGCCGAAATTCAACGTTTAATCGGGCGTTCGTTGCGTTCCGCCGTGGACTTGACACGACTGGGCGAGCATACTATCACCGTGGACTGCGACGTGATACAGGGCGACGGCGGCACACGTACGGCGTCCGTGACAGGGGGCTTTGTGGCGCTGGCGCTGGCGTGTCGCTGGCTCATGGAGGAACGCGAGATTTTCACGTCCCCGCTTTTGCACTACGTGACCGGAATCAGCGCGGGTATTGTCGACGACTACGCCATGCTGGACTTGCAGTACAGCGAGGACAGCCGCGCCCAAGTCGACATGAATTGTGTCATGAACGAGTTAGGCGAAATTATCGAGATTCAAGGCACCGGCGAGGGACGCGCTTTCAGCGTCAGCGAACAGCAGGAGTTACTCCGCCTGTGCGCCAAGGGAAATAAGGAACTGTTAGCGATTCAGCGGGAAGCGCTGGGAGGAGATGTTAAGTTAGCGAAAATATAGTCAGGTATACGCATTTGTGAACAGTTGTCACCGTAAGGTGAAAGACGCCTGAAATCCGTGGCGTTAGTTCGCGCTGACTTTACAGCGGACGGAACCTCGGAATGACCCGTG